>JAISTY010000004.1 GCA_031272375.1 Opitutaceae bacterium
AAACCGCCCTTCGCCATGCGCCCGAAACACCACCCTCACGGCTCCCCGGACAACCTGCCGCCCCCGCCGCCACCGCCCGCCAATCCCGCCTGAAACACTTCGCCGGGGGACTTCTTTCCCCCGGTGCCAAAACCGGCCGCCCTCCGTGTTAATCCGCGAAGCCACGGGGGGCGGCCGAACCTTTTTCCACCCGGCGCCCCCGCGCCCCCCGACAGCGCCGAAATTTGCTCTCGCGACACGCCGCGCGCCCGCTATTTCAGCGCGCTTTTCCAATGCCACACTTCCTCAAGGAAACCGATTTCACCGCGCGACAAGCCGCCGCCGTCTTCGACCTCGCCCGCAAACTCAAACGCGAACGCCGCGCCGCACGCCCCGCGGATCTCGACCGCCAGACCTGGGCGCTCCTCTTCTCCAAATCCAGCACCCGCACCCGCGTCTCCTTCGAGGTCGGCATCCATGAGCTTGGCGGCAACCCTCTGTTCCTCAATAAAAACGACATCCAGCTGGGCCGCGGCGAAACTGTCGCCGACACCGCCCGCGTCCTCTCCCGCTTCGTCCACGGCCTCATCGTCCGCACCTTCGCCCACAGCGAGGTCGAGGAACTCGCCCGCTGGGGCTCCGTCCCCGTCATCAACGCCCTCACCGACTTCCTCCACCCCTGCCAGATTTACACCGACGCCTTCACCCTCGCCGAACGCTGGGCCGGCAACGGCGCCCTCTTCGACTCCCTCCGCGGACGCAAACTCGCCTTCCTCGGCGACACCGCCTGCAACATGGCCAACTCCTGGATCCTCGGCGGCAGCTTGTTCGGCATGAAAATCGCCCTCGCCGGCCCCGCCGCCTTCGCCCCCGGAAACGAAATCCGCTCCCTCCTCGAACGCGAAAAACGCCCCGCCGAATTCCTGTTCACCACAGACCCCTTCGAGGCCGTCCGCGCCGCCGACGTCGTCTACACCGACGTCTGGGTCAGCATGGGCAAGGAGGAGGAGAAACGCGAACGCCTCGCCCAAATGGCGCCCTACTCCGTGACGGAAAAACTCTTCGCCGCCGCCAAACCCGACGCGTTCTTCATGCATTGCCTCCCCGCGCACGAGGGCGAGGAGGCCGCCAAGGCCGTCCTCGAACACCCGCGCTCCATCATCTTCGACGAGGCCGAAAACCGCCTCCACACCCAAAAGGCCATCATGGCCACCCTCGCCGCCTCCGCCTAAAAACTCCCGCTCATGGCCTCCCCCGTCCGCGTCCGTTTCGCACCCAGCCCGACCGGCTTCTTCCACATCGGCAGCGCCCGCACCGCCCTCTTCAACTGGCTCTACGCCCGCCACACCGGCGGCCGGTTCATCCTCCGCGTCGAGGACACCGACGCCGCCCGCAACAGCGAAGCCTTCCTCAATGTCATCTACGACAGCCTCCGCTGGCTCGGCCTCGACTGGGACGAGGGCCCCGGCGTCGGCGGCCCCTTCGGCCCCTACCGCCAGAGCGAACGCGCCCCCATCTACAAAACCCACCTCCAAAAACTCCTCGACGCCGGTCGCGCCTACGAACGCGATGGCGCCCTCTGGTTCAAACTCGACGGCGAACGCCGCGAGGTCTTCGACGAACGCCGCCAGAAAAACGTCATCAAGGTCGCCCGCCCCCCGGCCGTCATCAACGACGCCATCCGCGGCCGCGTCGAACGCCTCGAGGACGAGGACTTCGTCATCGCCCGCTCCGACGGCTCCCCCGTCTTCCACTTCGTCAACGTTGTGGACGACATTGAGATGCGCATCACCCACGTCATCCGCGGCGAGGACCACCTCTCCAACACCAGCAAACACGTCGAACTCTTCAAGGCCCTCGGCGCGCCCGTCCCCGTCTTCGCCCACATCCCGCTCATCCTCAAACAAAACGGCCCCGGCAAAATGTCCAAACGCGACCAGGGCGCCCTCGTCGAGGAGTATCAACGCCGCGGCTTCCTCCCCGAGGCCCTCGTCAACTTCCTCGCCCTCCTCGGCTGGAACCCCGGCAACGACCTCGAAAAAATGCCCCTCGCCGAAATCGTCGCCCGCTTCGACCTCCCCGGCGTCAACCAAAGCAACGCCCGCTTCGACGAGCGCAAACTCGCCCACATGAACATGGAATACACCCTCGCCCTGCCCCCGGAATCCTTCGTCCGGAAAGCCGCCGCCTTCTTCGCCTCCAACAACCTGCCGCCACCGACGGACACCCCCGCCCTCTTCGACGCCGTCATGCGCCTCTGCCAGCCCAAAATCAAATCCCTCGGCGACCTCCCGGACTACACCCGCTACTTCTTCACCGACAACTTCCCCGTTGACGAAAAAGCCCGCGCTAAAGTCCTCTCCAAAGGCGACCCCGCCGCGCGCCTCCGCGAACTCCTCGACGCCCTCCAAAACGCCGACTTCTCCAGCGACGCCGCCATCGAAACCGCCATCAAACAACTCGCCGAATCCCGCGGCCTCGGCTTCGGCGACTACCAGGCCGTCGCCCGCCTCGCCGTCTCCGGCTCCAACGCCGGCCCCAACCTCACCGGCCTCTTCCGCGTCCTCGGCCGCCCGCGCGTCCTCGCGCGCCTCGCCCGCTTCCTCGAAACCCTTTGATTTCCCCCATGCGCCTCCTCGACTCCTCCGACAAAAACTTCGCCGCCTCCCTCGCCGACTTCTGCCGCGCCGCCGCCCCCTCCCCCGAAATCCGGAAAACCGTCGCCGACATCCTCGCCGACATCCGCGAGCGCGGCGACGAGGCCGTCGCCTACTACGCCGCCAAATTCGACGCCGCCAAACTCCGCGCCCGCGAGTTCCGCCTCCGCCCCGACGAAATCGCCGCCGCCGCCGCCCGCGTCCCCGCCGCCCGCAAAAAAGCCATCGCCGAGGCCCGCGACGCCCTCCTCGCCTTCCACCGCCGCCACCTCCCCAAGGACTGGACCGCCTCCAACCCCCACGGCGCCTCCGTCGGCGAAATCTTCCGCCCCATCCGCCGCGTCGCCCTCTACATCCCCGGCGGCCAAGCCCCCCTCGTCTCCACCGTCCTCCACACCGCCGTCCTCGCCCAAATCGCCGGCTGCCCCGAAATCGCCCTCTTCTCCCCAAGCAACCCACGCGGCGCCCTCCCCGACGAAATCCTCGCCGCCGCCAAACTCCTCGGCCTCCAGGAAATCTACCGCGTCGGCGGCGTCCAGGCCATCGGCGCCGCCGCCTACGGCACCCTCACCATCCCCGCCGCCGACAAAATCGTCGGCCCCGGCAACGCCTACGTCTGCGAGGCCAAACGCCAGGTCTTCGGCACCGTCGGCATAGACTCCCTCCCAGGCCCCAGCGAACTCATGCTCGTCTGCGACGAAACCGCCGACCCCGCCTGCGCCGCCGCCGACCTCCTCGCCCAAGCCGAGCACGGCTCCGGCCGCGAGAAAATCTACCTCCTCGCCACCTCCCCAACCACCCTCAACGCCGTCAACGACCAGCTCCGGCGGCAGCTTGCCGGCCTCGCCCGCGACGACAAAATCCGCCGCGTCCTCGACGAGGGCTTCCTCGCCATCCGCGCCGCCTCCCTCGACGAGGCCCCATCCATCGTCAACGCCATCGCCCCCGAACACCTCCAGCTCCTCGTCAGGGACGCCGCCCTCAAACCCCTCCTCCGCGACATCCGCGCCGCCGGCGCCATCTTCATCGGCAACAACACCCCCACCGTCCTCGGCGACTTCACCGCCGGCCCCAGCCACGTCCTCCCCACCGGCCGCGCCGCCCGCTTCTCCAGCGGCCTCCGCGTCTCCGACTTCCTCCTCCGCGCCAGCGTCACCCGCTACACCAAACCCCAGCTCGCCAAGGCCCTGCCCGTCACAACCGCCTTCGGCCAGATGGAACACCTCGACGCCCACGCCCGCTCCGCCCAAATCCGCCTCGAAAAAACCTCCGCGAAAAATCACCCCGCCGCCCCGCTTTGACATTGCCCCGGCCCCACCGCGCCCCACCGTCCCCGCCAAACTCCCCCCGACAACCCGCCGCCTCCTTTTCCACCCATGAAACAACACACCCGCGCACTCCTCGCCGCAGCCCTCGGGCTGGGCGCCCTCCTCAACGTCCGCTCCGCCGACCTCACGCCCATCATCGCCTCCGGCGAATGGCGCATGGGATCCGGCCCAAGGACCTCCGTCTATCGCTTCGACGCCGACCACACCTGGCGCGAACTCTGGAACGGCGAGGTCAAAACCGGCGAATGGAAGCAGACCGGCGACGACACCTTCTCCATCGCCGGCGGCGGCCGCTACACCTTCCAAGTCCTCCCCGGCGGCACCGAAATCATCCGCCTGCCGGACAAGAAAAGGACATGGGTGCTCCACACCCCCGCCACCACTGTCTTCCCCGAACCCGCCGCCGCGCAGGCCGGCAACCTTTTCAACGGCAAAAACCTCGACGGCTGGCTCGCCACCCTCAAACCCAACGGCGCCGAATCCGCCCCCACCTGGCGCGTCTCCAACGGCGTCCTCGCCTGCACCGGCTCCCCCGCCGGCTACCTCTACACCGTCAAAACTTACGCCAACTACAAACTCACCCTCGAATGGCGCTGGACCGGCCCCGCCCCCGTCGGCAAGGACGGCAAACCCCGCCCGCGCAACAACGGCGTCCTCCTCCACATGCAGGGCAACGCCGAATCCGCCCGCCTCGGCGTCTGGCCCAAATCCCTCGAAGCCCAGCTCGCCGAGGGCCAGGCCGGCGACTTCTGGGTCATCGGCGGCGTCGAAACCGACCAGTGGCGCGCCCTCCGCGAAAAAACCCTCGCCGCCGCCTCCTCCGAAAAGGAGCGCAAATCCGCCCTCTCCCTCCGCCGCGTCCCCAAAACCGGTCCCGCCGCCGAAAAACCCATCGGCCAGTGGAACACCTACGAAATCGTCTGCCGCGGCGACACCGTCGTCACCACCGTCAACGGCGTTGAGCAAAACCGCGCCACCGGCCTCAACGTCTCCGAAGGCCACATCTGCCTCCAGTCCGAAGGCTCCGCCATCGAGTTCCGAAACATCAACCTCACCCCGCTCGCCGACTGACGCCCCCCGCTTCGCCTCCAACCCACCCAACCAACCCAGACAAAACCCAACCCGAGCATGAACACCACCACACCCGCCCTCCCGCTCCTCAACCGCCGCCGCTTCCTCGGCTCCTGCGCCGCCCTCTCCGCCACGCCCCTCCTCTCCTCCCTCCCCGCCGCCGGCGTCTTCTCCGGCTCCGGCAAAATCAAGGTCGGCCTCGTCGGCTGCGGCGGCCGCGGCAACGGCGCCCTCCGCAACTGCCTCGACGCCGACCCGGGCGTCGTCGTCCACGCCCTCGGCGACTTGTTCCCCGACCGCCTCGACGCATCCTTCTCCGTCCTCTCAAAGGGCG
>JAISTY010000017.1 GCA_031272375.1 Opitutaceae bacterium
GCCGCCTCAATGACGGGGACCGACCAGACGAACATGCCCGCGTTCCAATAAAAGCCGCCATTGGCGAGGTAGCGCCGGGCGACGGCAAGGGAGGGTTTCTCGACAAAGCGCCGCACGCGGAGAACCGGGGCGCCCGCGACGGTCCGCCACGCGGGGCCGGCCTGGATGTAGCCGTAGCCCGTCGCCGGCTCGGTCGGACGGATGCCGATGGTGACCATCACGGCGTCCGCCTCCGCCGCGGCGAAGGCGGCCCGCAGGTCGGCGCGATAAGCCGCCGCGTCATGGATGACGTGGTCGGCGGGCAGAACGGCGAAGACGCCCTTCGGATCGCGCGCGGCCACCAAGGCCGCCGCGAGACCGACCGCCGCCGCGGTGTCGCGGCCCAGCGGCTCGGCGACGATGTTTTCCGGCGGCAGCAGGCCGGCGCAGACCTCCCGCGCCGCGCGTTCCTGCGCCGCGCCGGTGATGACGAAGGTGTTTTTCCGCGGGGCGATGCCCGCGGCGCGGCGCAGGGTCTGGCGCAGCAGGGCCTCTTTGCCGACGACGGGCAGCAGGTGCTTGGGCCGCGCCGTCCGGCTGCGCGGCCAGAAACGTTCCCCGCGCCCGCCGGCGATGATGACGATGAAGCGGCTCATGACCGGCGTCCCCCCGCCTTTTTCCTCGCGGCGGCGGCCTTCGCACCCTTCGCGGGGGCGGCTTTCGCGGTTTTCGCGGGGGTGGGTTTCGCGACTTTCGCGGAGGCTTTCGCGGGGGCGGGCTTGAGCGAGTTTTCGAGCGCGAGCCTCACCAAACCGCTGACGGGGATGCCCTTTTTGCGGGAGACTTTTCCGAGGAGCGCGCGCGCCGCCGGCGTCAGGCGGAAGGAGATCTGGCGCTTCGCTTGCGGGGCGCGGTCGGGGAGCGTGTCGTAGTCGAACGTTTCTATCGCGGCGCGGACGAAGGCGCTGACGGAGGCGCCGCGGCCGCGCCGCGAACGGAGTTTTTCGAGCAGGGGCCGCGGGACGTCGAGGGTCAGCGGCTGCGAGCGAGGATGTTTTTTTTCAACGGCCATGTTGGGAAGGGAGAGGCTCCGTATGCCAGAAACGATACACGCCGGCGCAACGCCAAAATTCCCGGCGGCGCGTCAGTTTTTCCGGTTCAGCAGGCGTTCCGCGAGCCATGCGGGGAAGGCGCCGCCGCCCGGCAGGGAACGGAAGGCGTCGAGGGCCGCCGCCGTCTGCTCCGCGGCGATTTTCCGCGCGGACGGAAGCCCGTGCAGGCTCGCGTAGGTGGTCTTGCCGGCGGCGGCGTCCTTGCCCGCCGTCTTTCCCAGCGACGCGGTGTCCGCCGTGGCGTCGAGGATGTCGTCCACGATTTGGAAGGCGAGGCCGAGGCGGCGGCCCGCTTCGCGCAGGAGCGCCAGGGCGTCCTCCCCCGCCCCGCCCATGAGACCGCCGCAGACAAGCGACGCCTCCAGCAGGGCGGCGGTTTTGTTCAGGTGGATGTATTCCAGTTCCGCGGCGGACGGCGGCGCGCCGCGCTCCGCGAGGATGTCCTGCATCTGCCCGCCTATGAGCCGCGCGCCGGAGGCGGCGTCCGCGAGCGTCCGCGAAAGCGCCCGCGACAAGTCGCCGTCGTAATGGGTGGCCATGAGGCGGAAGGCCTCGGTCAGGAGGGCGTCGCCCGCCAGCAGGGCGGTCGCCTCGTCGAAGCGTTTGTGCAGGGTGGGGCGGCCGCGGCGCAGGTCGTCGTTGTCCATGCAGGGCAGGTCGTCGTGGATGAGGGAGTAGGTGTGGACGCATTCCAGGGCCACGGCGCAGGGCAGCGGATCAACGCCGGGGCGCCCGGCGGCGCAGACCTCGAACGCGGCCAGCGCCAGCATCGGGCGGACGCGTTTGCCGCCGGCCTGGAGGCTGTAGCGCATGGCCTCCGCGAGGCGCCGCCCGCCCGCCGGGGCGTCCGCGGGCGGGGCCGGCGCGAGGCGCGCGATGGCGCCGTTGATTCGGGCGAGTTCGGCGGTGAATTTGTTTGAGAAGTCCATCGGGGGCGGCAGCTTTTCGCGGAAATTTCGGGGCGTGGCGGGCAAACGCAACCGGCAAAACGTCACCATGAGCACACACAAGGAAATCCCCGCGCGGCGCGCGGTTTTGGGCGCCGCGATACTTGCGCTGGCGGGCGCGATGTGCGCCGCCGTCTGCCTGGTGTTCAAGCAACCCGTCCGGGTGGGCGCGCCGCCGGACAACCCGCCGCCGGGGGCCGTTTATTTTGTCGAGGGGAAGACGCACGCCGCCGCGAAAAGCCACTGGGCGGAGAAGCGCCGCAAAATCAACAGCGGGCGTCCCTATGACATCGAGCTGCGCGAGCAGGAGCTGAACGCGTGGATGGCCTCCGCCTTCGGCGCGGAGGAGGCGGGCGTCTTTTCCATCAGCCCCGGCGTTCCGAACTTCCGCGTGGCGGGCGGGGAGCTGCAGCTGGCGATGCCCTTCACGCTCGCGATTCCCGGCGTCCGCCTGCGCGTGCTGCTCCAAACGCGCGGGACGCTCGTCCGCGAAAAGGGCGGCTTTGCCCTCAAAACCTCCGAGACCCGCGCCGGCTCGCTGCCGCTGCACTGGCTCGGCGACTTCATCGTCGCCCGCGCCGCCGCGCTGATCGAGCCGGAGTCGGGCATCCGGGCCGCGTGGAAAAAACTCTCCGTCGCCGAGGTCAACGGCGACGTGCTGCATCTGGTCTCGCCGTGATTTTCCCCTCCCTGAAAAGAACGCTCCGCGCGGCGCTGCTGCCGGCGTTGCTCGCCGGGGCGCCGGCGGTTTTTTCCGGCGCCGAAACCGCGCCGATGGTGCTCCGCTCCGGGGCGGGACGCTTCGAGGTCATCGCGCCCGACGCGCGCGTCATGCGGGACGCCCTCGGGCTGGCGGAGGCCGTCTGGACAACGCTGGCGGTTCCGCTCGCGCTCCCGCCCGGCGGATTTTCCCCCTCGGAAATCCCCCTGCGTTGCGCGCCGGTGGCGCGAGGGGACGGCGGGGCGGAGCCGTTTTCCGTGACGACCGAACCCGGCGGGCGCGTGCTGGTGACGCTGCGCTGTCCGGCGGAGACAGGCTCGCGTCCGGCGCGGCACGCGCTCGTCCGCGCCCTGCTGACGCGGCAGGTTGTCGCGCGGGGCGGCGCGCCCGTCCGTCCGCCGCCCTGGCTTGAGGAGGCGTGCGCGGAGCATGTCTTGACGCGGACTTTCCCCGCGCTGCTGGACGCGGCGCGCGCGGAGGCGTCGCGGGAGGAGCCGCCGGCGCTGGAGGCTCTCCTCGCGGCGCGCGGGGAGCTGACGCCGGAACTGCGGCGCGGCGCGCTGCTGTTGATGGACGCGCTGCTTGCCGAGCGGGACGGGGCGCGGCGGCTCCAGACATTGGCGCGGCGGTTGCTGTCCGGCGGGGAGCCGATTGCGGCGCTCGACGCCGTGTGCGGCGACCTGTGGGACTCGGCGCGCGGGCGCGCCCTGTGGTGGCGGACGGTTTTTCACGCGCAGGCGGGGACGTTTTTTCCCGCGGCGGCGCCGGCGGAGGCGTCGCGTCTGCTCCTTCGCGATCTCTGCCGCTGGGTGGCGGTTGTGGAAGGGCGGGAAACCGTGCTGCCGCTGGAGCGGCTGGCGGAGGCCGCGCCCCCGCCCTGGATGCGGGAGGAGCTGCGCGTCCGTGTCGCGTTGCTGCGGCATCACGCGCCGGCGGCGCATCCGTTTTACAGGAACGCGCTGGTCGCGCTGGAGGCGTTTTACGGGGAGGTGTCGGGGGGAAATCCCGACGGGGCGCGGCGGGCGCGCGGGTTTTTTATCGGGGAGCTGCTCGCGGCGCGGCGGCTTGAGCAGGCCTGCGCGCGCGCGTTGGACGGGGTGGAGGGAAATTAGAACCCGCGCGCCAGAGGCCAGCGCAACAGTGAAAGAAATGGAAAAGTCACGCGAAGGGGAGGGAGGATGCCGGGTGAGTAAAAATGAAACCGACAAGAGAACCCAGATACCGACGCGTGA
>JAISTY010000087.1 GCA_031272375.1 Opitutaceae bacterium
CCACCGGCGCCGTCCTCGTTTCCGTTGGCAACACCCGCGTCATCTGCGCCGCCACCGGTGAGAACAAGGTGCCCGCCTGGTTGCGCCAGCCGGGCGTCCCCGGCGGCTGGCTCACCGCCGAATACTCGCTCCTTCCCTACTCCACCAACGACCGCAAGCCCCGCGAGATCTCCAAGGGCAGGGCCGACGGGCGCTCCGTCGAAATCCAGCGCCTCATCGGGCGTTCCCTGCGCGCCGTCATTGACCTGCAAAAGCTCGGCGAGAACACGCTCTGGATTGACTGCGACGTCCTGCAGGCCGACGGCGGCACCCGCACCGCCTCCATCACCGGCGCGTGGCTCGCCGCCCGCCTCGCCGTCCAGCGTCTGCTCGACGCCAGGCGCATCCGCGAGAACCCGCTCACCGATTCCGTCGCCGCCATCAGCGCGGGCATTGTCAACGGCCAGGCGCTTCTCGATCTGCCCTACACGGAGGATCGCGACGCGGAGGTTGACGCCAACATTGTCATGACGGGCACGGGGCGTTTTGTGGAGATCCAGGCGACGGGCGAGGAGGCCAGCTACACGGCGGAGCAGTTCGCCGCCATGCTGGCGCTCGCGCAAAAAGGGCTGCGCGAGCTGTCCTCGATGCAGGCCGCCTTTCTCGCGCGGCAGCTTGTCGCGACGCGGTGAGGGCGGCGGCTTATCGCAGCAGCACTTTGCCAACGGGCGACTTTTCCGTCCGCCCGTCCTTCAAGGTGGCCTCGATGAAAAACTCCAGGGGGTCGGAGCCGTTGGCGGGCAGG
This sequence comes from Opitutaceae bacterium, assembly GCA_031272375.1. GTDB lineage: Bacteria > Verrucomicrobiota > Verrucomicrobiia > Opitutales > Opitutaceae > JAISTY01. The sequence goes on from JAISTY010000087.1 coordinate 785, forward strand.
GTGAACTCGAAGGGGTATCGGTCGTCCGGCAGGGCGGTCCATTCGCCGGCGCCCTGGCGGTGGCGGAGGACGCAGGAGGCGATTTCGCGGTCGAAGTCGGGGATGTAGGCGTAGACGCGGGCGGGTTCGCGCGGGCCGAGGAGGAGGGCGACGGCCCTGGCGCCGCGCCAGCCCAGCTCGCAAACGGAGCCGTTTTCCGGGAGTTTCGCGCCGCCGGAGCCGGTCATTTCGCGCTGGAAGCCGACCTTGGGCGTCACGCCGCGGACGAGCAGGACGGCGAGGCTTTCCGGCGCGACGTCCACGAGGACGCTTCCGGCGGCGTTCACGCGCGCGGCGGAGGCGTTGCCCTTCGCGTCGAGGATTTCGGCGCGCACGCCCTCCGTGTTTTCGGGGAGGCCGACGAGGGCGTTGTTGAGGATGACCTGCGAGCGGACGGGCTGTTTGCATTGGTTGGTGAGGACGACGGCGAAGCAGCCGTCGCCCCGCGCGGTGATGTAATTGAGTTCGGGGTGGGTGACGCGGACGACGTCGCGTGGCATCCAGAGCCAGAGGTTGTCGAGGCCGAAGATTTTGCCGGGGCGGTCGCCGTAGATTTTCTGCTGGAGGTAGGCGTAGCCCTCGGCGTAGCGGCCGGGGAAATCCACCTTGCCGGCGGATTTGTCGAAGGCGTCGGAGACGAGGTAGTCGAGGAGCATGGCGATGTGGGGCCAGATGTGGTTGTAGTGGATGGAGGTGGAGGCGTTCAGCTCGGACATGGGGCGTTCGGCGTAATCGGGTTTCTGGAAGACGGAGGTGCGTGCGGTGTTGATGTGGTAGCCTGGGAAGCTGGTGTAGCGGCCGATGACGGCGGAGCGGGCGACGTCGCGCGGCAGGTTGTCGCCGGAGGCGGCGGCGACGCGGAGGAGCCAGGGTGCGAAGTTGGCGAGGAGGATGGCGCGGTGGCCGCGGCTGGTGCCGGAGGACTCCGGTGTGAGGCCCATTTCGGAGAGGAGCCAGGCGTCCACGTCCTCCTCGGTGGCCTTGAGGGGCGTCCATTTGGGGCCTTTGCGGTAGGAGGGGGCGACGCCGCCCTTGTTGACGGTGATTTTGCCGTCGGGGACGCGCGGGGACATCCAGGTGTAGAGGATGAAGTTTCTGGCGCCGCGGAGGGCGGCGTCGAGGTGGCGGGGTTCGCCGGTGGCCTCGTAAAGCTCCCAAAGCTCGACCCATTGTGGGGCGAAGGAGGTCCAGAAGAAGAGGCCGCGGGAGTCGGGGTCCTCGAAGTTTGTCTGGGGCGCGAGGACGCGGGATTGGATGTAGGCGTCGGCGTCGGTTGTGGCTTTTTCGAGCCAGGCGGGGTCGCCGGTGGCGCGCCAGAGGGCGAGGGAGTTGCCCCACCAGGAGCCGCGGAGGACGGAGTCGAGGTTGAGGCTGCGGTCGGTTTTCTGGAGGGCGAGGGCGGCGTTTTTGAGGAAGGGGGTGCGTTTGCCGGTCATGGCGTAGAGGGTGGCGTATTCGTTGAGGGGGGCGCCGAGGCCGCCGAGTTTTGTGGAGACGCCCTGGCCTTTCGCGTCCGGGTGGATTGAGAAGAGGAAGCGTTCGCGGGAGATGAAGTATTCGACCTGGGGATAGACGAGGCGCTCGTAGATTTCGCGGCTGTCGGTGACGAGGGCGACGGAGAAGGGGTGGAGGGAGGAGACGTTTTTGACGGAGCCGGGGACGTCGGTGTCGTAGGCGAAGCCGCGGAGTTCGGAGTTGAAGCGGGCGTAATGGCTCATGCCGAAGGCGACCATGTTGTCGAAGGTGGTGTTGAGGGAGCCGAGGGCGTTGTGGCGGAAGTCGCCGAAGCCCCAGACCTGGCGCGCGACGGACTCGGCGGTGTGGCTGATGTCCTGTTTGGAGACGATGAGGCGTGCGGCGAAGGCGAAGGCGGTTCCTTTGGCCATGCGGGAGCCGCGGCCGCCCATGATGGGGGCGAAGAGGAGGGGCTGGGCGTCGCCGGAGAGGTTGCGGGCGGAGACGCCGAAGCGGGAGTTGTCGAGGTTGGGCAGGGGTTGGAAGGGGAGTTCGGAGGGGTCGGCCATGACGCCGGTGGTGACGCCGCCGGAGGCGACCAGGGCCGTCGCGAGGGGGCAGCGGAAGGCGGCCTCGAGGAAGGAATCCTCCGGGAAGCGGCGGCCGGTATAGACGAGGGGCTGCCAGACCTCGTCCATTTTCGCGGGGTTGACGGCGGGTGCGCCGGTGTAGCCGAAGGACCAGTGGCCGGTTTTGCGGATGTCGGCGCGGAGGGTGAGGCGAGGGGGTTCGGCGCCGGCGGTTTCGAGGGTCGCGGTGAGGGCGGCGCCGGCGGTCGCGGGGAACTCCCAGGTGATTTTTCCGTTTTCCTCGCGCCAGGCGGAGGCGCGGAGGACGGCGGTTTCGCCGGCGCGGAAGAGGTTCGCGGTGCGTCCGGCGCCGTAGCCGCGGTCGGCGTCGGGGTCGTAGCCGTCGGCGACGTGTCCGGTGGCGGCGACCTTGGCGGCGTCGGCGCCCCAGGTGAGGACGTGGTAGGTGGAGCCGGTGTCGCCGCTGGAGAGGCCCTTGTCCTTGTAGCTGCCCCAGCGGGTTGAGAGGTGGGGGTTTTTCGCGGAGAAGAGGGTGGTGACGAGCGGTTGGAAGACAGCGCGGGCGCCGTCGGGGGCGGTGACGGTGACGGCGCCGTCGTTGCCGAGGGCGAGGGAATAGGTGACGGTGGCGGGCGTGGTGATGGCGGGGAGACAAGTTGCCGCGAGGAGGGCGGCGGAGCGGAGGGATTTCGCGAGAGGGAGCATGGCGGGAGCGGGTTGTTGAGGTTGAAGGGAGGTGCCGGAGGCGGGGGCACGCTCGCGGAGGTTTTGGCGGGCGGACAACGGGCGCAGGGGTCAACCGTTGCCCGGCGCGGCGCGGGGTTCACGGGACAAGCTGCCGTTCGAGGCGCGGGAGGATTTCGGCGTCGGCGTCGAGGAGGAGGTAGTGGCCGGCGTCGGGGTATTCGGCGACGGAGGCGTTTGGGAAGCGGCGGCGCCATTCGTCGAGGAAGAGGCGGTTGAAGCAGAAGTCGGCGCCGGCCCAATGGAGGTGGACGGGCTTGTCCGCGAGGAGCGGCAGGTTGTCGGCGATGGAGTTGAGGGTGTTCCAGGAGGGGTGGCGCGGGGACATGGGGATGTCGCGGACGAAGGCGGCGATGGCGGCGCGTGAGGGGGCGTCGCGGTAGGGGAAGAGGAGGGCGTGTTTTTCGTCCGTGGAGAGGCGGCGGCGGCGCATGGCCATCCAGGTGGCGGGGCGGGCGAAGGCGTTGAGGGAGCGGACGAGGAAGGGGCCGAGGGCGCGGGTTTTGCAGAGGGCGATGCGGAGGGGGATGCGCGGGAGCGGGAAGGCGGCGGTGTTGAGGAGGACAATGCGGTTGACGAGTTCCGGGCGGCGGGTGGCGAGGCCGAGGCCGATGGCGCCGCCCCAGTCGTGGAGGACGAGGTCGAGTTTTTTGAGGGCGAGTGTTTCGACGAGGGCGAGGATGTCGGCGACGCGGTTTTCGAGGTTGAGGGCGGCGGGCGGTTTTTCGGAGAGGCCCATGCCGACATGGTCGGGGGCGACGCAGCGGCGGGCGTGGGCGAGGCGCTGGATGAGGCGGGCGTAGTAGAAGGACCAGGTGGGGTTGCCGTGGAGCATGAGGACGGCGGCGTCGGAGCGGGGGCCGGCGTCAACGAAGGACATGCGGGCGCCGGAGGGCGTGGCGAAGGAGAGGGGGCCGAAGGGGTAGAGGTGGCGGAGGTTTTCCGGGAGCGGGTTCATGGGCGCGGGAGGCTCACCAGCGGAGGGCGAGCATGAGGGAGTTGAGGCCGGAGCCGATGCCGAGGAGGGCGACAAGGTCGTCCTCGCGGAGGAGTTTTTTTCCGGCGGCGTCGGCGAGGGTGACGGGGAGGGCGACGCTGCCGGTGTTGCCGAGGAAGGCGAAGGTGCTGTGGTCTTTTTCGGCGGGGAGGGAGAGGGTTTCGTAGAGTTTGCGGCGGTGGGTGGAGCCGACCTGGTGGGTGATGGTGCGGGCGATGTCCGCGGGGTCGAGGCGGGCCTCTTCGAGGAAGTCGCGCCAGGTTTCGGAGGCGAGGCGGAGGCCGGCGTCGAGGAGGGCCTCGGAGTCGGTTTGCATGGCGAGGGCGTCGGCGCCGTGGGTGTCGCCTTTGCAGAGGGCGGCGTGGCGGGTGTCGGCGCGGCAGGTCGCGGAGAGGAGGCGCGGGCGGCGGGCGCCGGGCGGGAGGGCGTCGTCGCGGCAGAGAACGGCGGCGACGGCGGCGGAGCCGATGGTGAGGTTGGCGAAGAGGGGTTTGATGGTCCGGCGGGTGTGGGCGGGGTCGAGGAGGGCGTCCAGGGTGTGATCGAGGAGGGGGCGGGAGTTTTCGCCGGAGGAGACGAGGGCGGCGCGGATTTGTCCGGATTCGACGAGGCCGGCGGCGATGACGAGTGCGTTGAGGAAGCCGAGGCAGGCGTTGGAGAGGTCGAAGAGCTGGGTGGTTTTTGGGAGGCCGATTTTGGCGTGGGCGAAGGAGGCGGTGGCGGGCTCGAGCATGTCGCGGCAGACGGCGGCGTGGATGTAGAGGTCAATTTTTCCGGGCGGGATGGAGGAGCGGGCGAGGGCTTTCCGGGCGGCGGCGGAGGAGGCGTCGGAGGGGAGGGTGCCGGGCGGGTAGAGGCGGCGTTCGCGGATGCCGGTCATGAGGAGGATGCGCCCGGCGGGGAGGCGGAGGCGTTGGTAGAGCGGGGCGAGGCGGCGCTCGATGGCGTCGGTGGAGAGGCTTTCCGCGGGGAGGTCGGCGGCGAGGGATTCGATGACGGTGTGGAGGAAACGCATGAGGTTCGAGGGCGGGCGGCGGGAGCGGCGCGGGAGGAGGGAAGGGGCGGAGCGGAGGAGTTCAACGCCGGAAAAGGCGGCGGCGGAGGAGGGCGGCGGCTTCGCCGCGACCCTGGACGCGGAGGAGCCACAACAAGCCGCCGTAGAGGGCGGCGCCCGAGGCGGCGAGGGAGAGGACGCCGAAGGCGAGGGCGGGGAGCGGGGCGCCTGGGGCGGGGAGCCAGGCGCGGGCGGCGGCGGCGACCGCGAGGCCCATGACGGCGGTGGCGGCGAGGATTTTGGCGAGGTCGCGGGCGAGGAAACGGAGGCCGAGGGCTGGGTCGCCGGCGACAAGCCGCCGCTGGAGCCAGAAGGCCTGGGCGGCGGCGGCGAGGTTGCCGGCGAGGGCGAGGCCGGCGGTCGAGAGCGGCCCCATGAGCGCGAGGCTGAGGAGGACGTTCAGGGCGAAGCTGCCGAGGGCGGCGCGCACGGGCGTGCGGGTGTCCTTGCGGGCGTAGAAGACGCGGAGGGCGAGGTTGACGAAGGAGAGGAAGGGGAGGCCGCAGGCGAAGACGACGAGGACGGGCGACATCAGGGCGGTGTCCGCGGCGGCGAAGTTTCCGCGTTGGAAGAGGAGGCGGATGACGGGTTCCGCGAGGACGGCGAGGCCGGCGGCGGCGGGGATGTTGACCATGAGGATCAGGCGCATGCCGCGGCGGTAGTCGGCGGCGAGGGCGGCGGCGTCGCCCGCGGCGGCGTGGCGGGAGATGAGGGGGAAGACGACGGTCGTCACGGCGACGGCGAAGACGCCGATGGGGAGCTCCATGAGGCGGGAGGAGAGGTTGAGGACGGTGGCGGCGGCGTCGTTGAGGGAGAGGCCGATGGCGCGGGAGACGGCCATGTTGAGGAGATAAACCGCCGAGCCGAAGAGCATGGGGAGCATGAGGCGGGCGATTTGGCGGACGGGGGCGTCGCGTTCGAGGGAGAGGCGCGGGCGCCAGCCCTCGCGGAGGAGGGCGGCGGCGGGGACGGCCATTTGGAAGAAGCCGCCGAGGAGGACGCCGGCGCAGAGCCAGCGCATCCGCGCGGCGTCCGGCAGGGAGCCGCCGAGGAGGACGGAGCCGCCGAGGAGGGCGATCATGGAGAGGTTGAGCCAGACGGGGGAGAGGGCGGGTTCCAGGAAGCGTCCGCAGACCTGCAGGGCCGCCGAGAAGACGGCGGAGAGGCAGACGAAGACGACGTAGGGGAAGAGGAGGACGGCGAGGCGTCCGGCGGTTTCCCAGCGGGCGGCAAGGGCGGAGGCGCCGGAGGGCGAGAGGGCGAGGGCGGCGAGGATGAGGAGGGAGGCGGAGGCGGCGATGGCGAGGGTGGCGAGGAGAACCCAGCTGGCGACGCGGTTGACGAGGGACATCGCGGCGGGGCGCCCCCCGCGTTTCCATTCCTCCTGGAGGGTGGGGATGAAGGCGGCGGTGAGGGCGCCTTCGCCGAGGAGCCGACGAAAGAGATTGGGAAGGGTGAAGGCGGTGACGAAGGCGGAGTTGAGGGCGCCGGCGCCGAAGACCGCGGTCGTCAGCATGTCGCGGCAGAGGCCGAGGACGCGCGAGGTCATGGTGACACCCGAGACAATACCGATGTTTTTCAAGTGCGACATCTGCGAGGGAGGCGGGCAGGGTGGGTGGCGGCGGTTTCCGCGCAACGGCAATGTGCGCGGGGGGCGGGATGACGGGTGGCGGGCGGAGGCGGAGAGAGGGGGGCACCCCGCGCGCCAGAGGCCAGCGCAACAGTGAAAGGAATGGAAAAGTCACGCGAAGGGGAGGGAGGATGCCGGGTGAGTAAAAATGAAACCGACAAGAGAACCCAGATACCGACGCGT
>JAISTY010000153.1 GCA_031272375.1 Opitutaceae bacterium
TTGCTTGGCCGGAGGCGAAACGGCGCGAGCACGCCTTGGGGAAGATTACCGGCCATGAGTTTTGCCGTGCCCTCGAAAAGGCGCGTGGGTCGGACAAGGCAGCGTCGCTTGCGTTGAAGGAAGCGGGCATTCCGGGGCTGCGCTATTTGGACGGGATGAGCCGGAAGGAGGGCGAGGGAACGCACAACTACGTCATCTGGGACGAAGGGAAGATAACGATAAAGGAGGCGAACGGTGTGCCGATCGCTCCGGGGGAGACGGAGATCAAGTTCGCCATCTCGCCGACGCTGAAAGCGGATGTTGCGGCGGCGTTGGACAAGACCGCGCCCCTTCCGCTCGGCAAGGTGATCAACTTCTCCGGCACGCCGCCGGTGTTGCGGTTCGTCGGGATGCCGCCGGATGCGCGCATAATCTCCAATGTCCACCATGTTCGAAAAATCGTCGGGAGCCACCATCTGACGGCGGAACAAGTGGCGGGACTGCCCGAAAAATACGCCGCGCCGGTGGCCGTTTTGAAGGATGCTGACAATTTTCTTGTGGTGACGGATGAGGTGGCGAAAAACAACGAAGGCGTTGATAAGCCGGTGATTGTGGTGCTGCGTCCGCAACATACGGACCTCCCAAACACCTTCATTGCGAATGCGTATTCCCCCGACGCGAACAGGGAGCGGGCGTTGGTTAAGTCATTCAAGAACGCGAAGACGCTTTTGTATCTGGATGCGCAACAGGCCGCTAAAATTGAGGATGCAACACAATTTGCAATTAACACCTCAGCCCAGCGGTCTGTCGTTGGGCGGGATGAATTTGAGAAGTGGCAGGCCAGGCACCCCCAATTTTCGCTGTCCGGGCGGCGTCCGAAAATAAAGCCGTTCCGCATCCCTCGCGATCCGGCGAGCATGGATTTTGGTTTCGCGGACGATGCGGACAACGCCGCCGCGCGAGCGGGCGCGGAGGCGGACAGGGAGGCGTGGGAGCGGGAGTTTTTGGAGGGGGACAACCTGCCGCCGCCCGCCGCGCGCATCCCGTTGCAAACGCCGCCTCCCAATCCCACCGCGCCGGATCCCGACCTCATCCCCGCCTACCGCTCCCCGCCCAAGTCAAAGCGGGTGTTGCGCTGGCTGCGCCAGCGTTTCTCCAAAGGCCGTGAATTCTTCATCCAAAGGGTTCTCCGTCTTTTCCAGTCTTCGCGTCTTCGTGAGAAAAAACTCCGCGCCCTCCGTCCCTTTCCGTGGCCTCCGCGCATTCCAAAAAACTTCGTGGGGTTTTCCCCCTTGACTCCCGCGCGCGGCTCTGTGTTTTTCGCCCCCTTTCAATTCAAACCACCACCCATGGCCAATACGAAATCCGCCATCAAAGCCGCCCGAAAAACCACGCGCCTCACCGCGCGCAACAAGGCCGTCAAAACCCGCCTGAAGACCCTCCACAAGAAGCTCGGCAAAGCCGTCGCTAACGGTGACCCAACCGCCGCGCGCGAGGCCGCCGCCGCTTACGCGTCCGCAATGGACAAGGCCGCCAAGTCGGGGGTCGTTCACAAGAACGCCGCCGCGCGGGCAAAGTCCCGGACGGCCAAGCACGTTTTTGCCAAATAACCCGGAACCTCTTACCACCATGGGCAACCTAAAGAAAAAACGCCGTCTCCAGATGAACAAACACAAGCGCAGAAAGCGCTTGAAAGCCAACCGCCATAAGAAGCGCACGTGGCAGAAATAAAGGCGGCGTCCGGCTCCGTCCGTGACCGCGCGCCCCTTTTGTTTTGTTTTCCAAACCGCCCGCGAAACGGGCGGTTTTTCATTGTCACGCGGGTCAGCGCGGGGGGCTACCGGCTGTATTCGATGAGCCGGGCGAGTTTCCCGCGGGCGGCGCCGCTGGCGATGCTCTCCTTGGCGAGTTCGAGCGCGCCCGGCAGGTTGTCGGCGACGCCTCCGGCCACGATCGCGGCGGCGGCGTTGAGCAGGACAATCGCGCGCTGGGCGCCGGTGCCGGCTCCGTCGAGGACGGCGCGGGTGATGGCGGCGTTCTCGGCGGGCGTGCCGCCGGCGATCTCGTTTTCCGCGAAACGCTGTCCGATTAACATCTCCGGGTAGAGCGAGTAGGTCTTGATGTCGCCGTTATCCAGTTCGCAGACACGTGTTTCGGAGGCGACGCTGATTTCGTCGAGACCCTCCATGCCGTGGACGACGAAGGCGCGCTTGCAGCCGAGGTCGCGGAGAACCTCGGCGTAAATTTCGACGAATTCGGGCGCGAAAACACCGAGGACGGTGCCGATGGCGCCGGCCGGGTTGCAGAGCGGGCCGGCAAGGTTGAAGAGGGTGCGCGTGCCGAGTTCGCGGCGGAGCGGCGCGAGGCGGCCCATGCCGGGGTGCATCTTGGCGGCGAAGAGGAAGCCGATGCCGATGTCGCGGATGGCGGCCTCCATTTGCTCCGGGGCGCAGTCGAGGTTGAAGCCGAGGGCGGCGAGGACGTCGGCGGAGCCGCTCATGCTGGAGGCGGAGCGGTTGCCGTGCTTGGCGATGACGACGCCGGCGCCGCAGGCCACGAAGGTGGCGGTGGTGGAGATGTTGAAGGTGTTTTTGCCGTCGCCGCCGGTGCCGACGATGTCAATGGCGTCGCGTCCGCCGCAATCAATGAAGCGGGCGTGGCGGCGCATGACGCGGGAGGTGCCGAGGAGTTCGGCGGCGGACTCGCCCTTCGCGCGGAGGGCGCCGAGGAGGAAGGCGGTCCGTGAGGCGGGCAGGGATCCGTCGAACATGGCTTCGACGAGTTCCTGGGTTTCGGGTGCGGAGAGGTCGTTTCGGGCGACGACTTTTTCGGCGGAGGCGCGGTAGTTCATGTGGAGAGGTGCGTGGGCGGGCGGCGGTGGTTCACCGGGTTCTCGCGATCAGAAACAGCCAGAAGAGGACCAGGGACGGGCAGACGATCGAGTTGAGGATGGCCCAGAGGAGCTTGGCGATGCGCTGCGTCCGCATCACCAGCATCGCGCAGACGGGGCCGGTGACGGCGCAACCGATGAAGAAGGTGAGGAACACCGGGTCGGTCTTCCGCGCGGTGTCGAGGTGTCCGAGGTTGCGCATCAGGAGGGCGAAGCCCGTGAAGAGCAGCGGCGCCCAGACGAAGAAGAGGGCGCACGGCCAATAGACGTAGGCGCGGTTCAGGAGACGGCGTTTCCGCTTAATCTCAACATCATGCTTCGTGTAGGTTTGCGAGTGTGTTGCCATGTGCAGGGTTCGTTTTTCGGAAGGATTTTGAAAGGATACGGTGGCGTTCCGCCGGAAGACGGCGAGACTGCGCGTTGTTTTTCTATGCTATGGGAACGTATGGGACATTTGGGTTGAAAGCGCCGGTTCGCGGCGCCCGTGGACAAGGCCAAAAGCCCCGCCTCCGTTCAACGGAAATTTTCGCGGGCGCGGCGCGCGCCTGTTTTGCATCCCGACGGAAAAGGTTCCGTTTTTTTTGCGGGATTTTTGCAGCGGCGGCGCTGTCCGCGGGCGCCCCGCGCACGGCCGCCCAGGTTTCGGCGGAGCTGGAGGTCTGGCCGTCCGATGCCGTCGCCCCTCCCGCCGTGCCTGTCGCCCTCAAGCTGACGCACGCGGACGGCTGGCACACCTATTGGGAAAACCCCGGCACGGGCCTGCCCACGCGGATCCGCTGGACGCTGCCCGCGGGCTGGTCGGCGGGCGAAATTCTCTGGCCGACGCCCGATGTCATCCGCGACGCGTCCGGCGCCGTCACCGGCAACGGTTATTCCGGCGTCGTCCGCCTTCTGGTTCCGCTGACGCCGCCCGACAACCCGCCGCTGGGGACGGGGACCTTCGCCGCGAACGCAAACTGGCTGATGTGCGCGGACGTGTGCGTCCCCGGCTCCGCGCGCCTTGAAATCGCGGTGGAACCGGACGCCGGCACCCGTCCGCGTTTCGCGGATCCCGCCTATCCGCTCGCATCCGCCGACTGGCGCCTTTTCGCGGAACGGCGCGGCGGGCGGGTGCTGCTCCGCGTGGAGCCGGCCAACCCGTCCCTTCCCGAAATCGCGCCCGCCGGGCGGCGTTTCTTGTCCGGGGACGGCGCCGTCGCCTTCGACAAGCCGCAGGGCTGGCGGCAGTCCGACGCGGGCGGCGGCGAGGCGGAGCTTGAGTTTTCGGAAAACGGAGCGTTCCCGCGGGAATTGCGGGGTGTTTTGCGCAACGAAGCCGGCTGGGGCGCCTCCGGCGCGAAAGGGCTTCGGGTGCGGGTTCCGGTGGTGGAAGGCGCGGCGCCGGCGGTCGCCGGGGACGCGTCCGCGACACTGCCCGCCGTCTGCCTCGCGGCCTTTCTCGGCGGCTTGTTGCTGAACCTGATGCCCTGCGTGTTCCCGGTGCTGGGGCTAAAACTGCTCGCGCTCGCGAAGCTCGCGGGCGGCTCGCGGCGGCGGGCGGCGGCGCTGGGCGCGGCGCACACGGCGGGGGTTTTGCTGTCGTTCTGGGCGCTCGCCGGCGCGCTCGCGCTGGCCCGCGCGGGCGGCGCGGTTCTCGGCTGGGGGTTCCAGTTGCAGTCCCCCGCCTTCGTCCTCGCCCTCGCCGCGCTCATGCTGCTTTTCGCGATGAACCTCGGCGGCGTCTGGGAACTGCGTTGGACGCCCCGGCTCCCGCGAAACGCGGACGGGCGTTCCGGCGGGCTGGCGGACGGGCTGGCGGGCGGCGCGCTGATGGTCGCGCTGGCGACGCCCTGCTCGGCGCCCTTTCTCGCCCCGGCGCTCGGCGCGGCCTTCGTCCTGCCGCTGGCGGAGGCCTTCGCGGTCTTCACGGCGATGGGACTCGGCCTCGCGGCGCCCCACGCGGTGCTGTCGCTCCTTCCAATGTGGACGCGCCTGCTGCCGCGGCCCGGCGCGTGGATGGAACGCCTGCGGCGCGCACTGTCATTTTTGTTGTATGGGACGCTCGTGTTTCTGGTGTGGGTGCTGGCCGGGCAGGTGGGGCGCGGCGCGCTGGCGGCCTGCCTGCTCGCGCTCGCGGCTCTCGCGCTCGCCGTCGTTTTTCTTGGGCGACGCCAGGGGAACGCGGGCGTTGTCCCCGCGCTCGTCGCGCCGCTCGTCCTCCTCTTCGCGGCCTGGTTCGCGTGGCCGTCGGAGGGCGGCGGCGCGGACGCGGACGGCCTGCGCTGGGAGGCGTGGTCGCCGGAGCGCGTGGAGGCGTTGCGGCGCGAGGGGCGCGTCATTTACGCGGATTTCACCGCCCGCTGGTGCGCGACCTGCCAGGCCAACAAGCGCCTTGTCTTCGGCTCCGCGGCGGTGCGGCGGCTTGTCCGCGGGCAAAACATCGCCCTTTTGCGGGCCGACTGGACGAACGCCGACCCGCGCGTCGCGGAGGAGCTGGCCCGCCACGGACGCCGCGCCGTCCCCATGACCCTGCTTTACAAGCCCGGACGCGCGGACGCCGTTTTGCTCCCGGAAATCCTGACGCCCGCGCGCGTCATGGAGGCGCTGGGGGAATGACGCCGTCGCCGAAACGCGCGCCGGGCGCGGGCGTCTTGGCGGCAACTTGTCTTTCCCAACATGAGCATTTTTTTCAAAACAATCGGGTTCGCGGGCGGATTTGCGTGGGCGTTTCTGGGAGCGGAGCCGGCGGCGTGGCTTGACGTCCGCGACTTCGGCGCGCGGGGCGACGGGAGCGCGGACGAGACGGCGGCCTTCCAGTCGGCCCTGGACGAGGCGTCGCGGGCCGGCGCGCCCGTGCGCGTTCCGCCGGGGCGCTACCGTTTCGACGGCGGCCTGCGTTTCCCGGAAAACGCGCAGCTGCACGGCTCGTGGCAGCACGCCGGGTATTATCCGGGAGGGCAGCTGCCGGAGTCGCTGGAGCAGGAGGGGCCGCGAGGCCAGTGGGGGAAGGGGACGGTTTTTCTGGTTCACGGCGGCGAGGGGGACGCGGAGGGGCGCCCCTTCATCACGCTCGGGGACAACGCGGAGTTGCGCGGGGTTGTCATCGCGTATCCGGGGATGGCGTGGGACGCGGAGCGACGGGCGCCAACCGCGTTCCCGTGGACAATCGTCCTGAAGGGCGACGGGATTTTGGTGGAGAACGTGGCCGTCCAGTCGGCGTTCCGCGCGATCCGGATTCAAAAGGGACCGGGGCATTTGTTGCGCAATATCTGGGGGACGCCGGTGGAGACGGGGCTGTTTGTTGACGGGACGCACGAGATCGGGCGGCTGGAAAACATCCATTTCAAGAACCCGCGGCGGCTCGGCGGCAAGGCGGTGCCGGAGATGTGGCTGTGGGCCTCGCAAAACGCGACGGGCTTCGTGTTCGGGGGGACGGACTGGCAATACGCGTCCAACCTTTTCTGCTGGGGCTACGGAACGGGGTATCTGTTCACGTCAACGCCCGACGGCGACCCCAACGGGCAGTTCGCGGGCATCGGGTGCGATCGCGCGCACCGGGCGGTGGTGGTCGAAAACTGCAAACCCTGGGGGCTTTCCATCGCCAACGGCGAGTTTGTCGTCGGGCCGCAGGGCGCCATCTCCGGGCGGGCGGCGCGCAGGGAAGGGCTGGACAAAACACGGTTTCTCGCGGCGGACAGCGACCCGGCGTGGGTGGTGACCGGCGCGCGCAACGCCGGCTCGGTCCGTTTCTCCAACTGCGCCTTCTGGGGCGAGGCGGACGCCGGCGCGCGGATTGACGGGCCGGGCAACGTGCTTTTCTCGGGGTGTTTTTTCCGGCGCTGGGGAGGACCGGAGGGGAAACGCGCGGCCTTCGAGGTGGCGGGCGGCGCGCTGCAGGTGATCGGGTGCCAGTTCAACACCGACGCGCCGCAGTTCGCGGTCGGACGCAAAGCCCTCGGCGTGCTCGCGACCGGCAACTTTCACAACGGCGAGTGGCGCGTGTCGGATCCGGGAAAACGCGGGATTTTCAGGGACAACGTGCGCGTGGATTACAAGGCGCCGGAGCCGTTTTTCAAACGGGCGAAACCCGGCGGGCGGCAAAGGGACGCCGACCCCTGACGACAAGCCGCCGCGGGACAAGCCGCCGCCGCGTCAACCGCCGCGCCGGGCGCGTCCGGCGCGCCAGCAGACGAACAGCAGCGCCATCCAGGGGGGGATGAGCGCGACGGAGACCCAGAGGCCCCTGGCGACGGCGGCGCCGGGGAGCAGCCGTTCGGCGGCGGCCATCATCACGATCACGAACACCGTGAAGGCGACGCAGGCGAGGTTCGTCCACGGCGCGCCGGGGGAGGGGAAGCGGGGACGGCGGTTTTCCCGCCTCATGGCCGCGCGGAATTTCAGGTGCGTCAACGAGACCAGCGTCCAGTTCAACACCAGCGCCGCGACCACCAGCGACATCAGCCAGCCGAACGCCCGCTCCGGCACGGCCCAGTTGACCGCCACCGCAAGACCCGTCGCCAGCCCCGAGACGCCGAGGGCGGCGGCCGGCACACCACGCTTGTTCACCTTGAGAAACACCCTCGGCGCGCTCCCCTTCCCCGCGAGCCCGAAGAGCATCCGGCTGTTGCAATACACGGCGCTGTTAAAGACCGAGAGCGCGGCCGTCAGGATGATGAAGTTCAGGATGTGCGCCGCGCCGGAAACGCCGAGTTCCCCCAGTACCCTCACGAAGGGGCTTGCGCCATAGGGGTCGCCCGCGCCGGCGGCGGCGATGCTGTCGGCAAGGGCGTTCCACGGGCGCATCATCAGCATCACGGCGACGGCGCCGACGTAGAAGATCAGGATGCGCAGGAGGACGCTGTTCACGGCGCGGGGGATGGTTTTGGCGGGGTGGGCGGTCTCCGCCGCGCTGACGCCGACCAGCTCCAGCCCGCCGAAGGAGAACATCACGAACACCACCGCGAGCGCGAGGCCGTCCGCGCCGCCCGTGAAAAAGCCGCCGTGCCGCCACAAGTTGCCGACGGACGCCTCCGCGCCGCCGCCGCCGAGCAGGAGCAGGCCCGCGCCGAGGATGATCATGGCGGAGACCGCGGTGACCTTGACGATGGAGAACCAGAACTCGGCCTCGCCGAACACGCGCACGGAGACCGCGTTGATGCCGTTGACGAGGACGAAGCACGCCGCGACGGGGATCCACTGCGGCAGGGCGGGCCACCAGTAGGCGGCGTATTTGGCGACGGCGGTCAGCTCGGTCATCCCGACGAGCACGTAGAGCACCCAGTAATTCCAGCCGGAGGCGAAGCCGGCGAAGTCACCCCAATACTTGTGCGCGAAGTGGCTGAACGAGCCGGCGACGGGTTCCTCCACGACCATTTCGCCAAGCTGCCGCATGATGAAAAACTCGACGATGCCGCCGAGCAGATAGGCCAGAATCATGGACGGACCGGCGAGCCGGATGACGCCCGCGGAGCCGAGAAAAAGTCCGGTGCCGATGGCGCCGCCGAGCGCGAGCAGCTGCACGTGGCGGTTCGCCAGCCGCCGCCGCAACAAGCCGCCGTCAACCTCTCCAACGGGACTGGTGGGAACCGGATTCATGCGCCCGAAACGCTTCCCAAAAACCGCCTCCGCGCCAGCCGCGAAAACAAAAATCCGCGCGCGATCCGCGGGGCGGCGGGGGAATTCCAGGAAGGGGGCGTTTGAAGGGGAGGTTTTGTTGTCATTCGGAAACGGCGGAGGATTCCGCGCCGGCAACCGCGCCCTTCGTCCGCCGATCCACCACGACCGCCGCCACCAGGTCCGCGCCGACGTTCAGGGTTGTCCGCAACATGTCCAGCAGCCGGTCAACGCCCAGCACGATGCCGACGCCCTCCGGCGGCGCCCCGAACGTCGCCAGCAGCCCCGCTATCAGCGGCAGCGAGCCGCCCGGTATCCCCGCCACCGCCACCGCGCTCAAAACCGAGAGCAGCACCAGCGCGACCTGCTGCGCGAGCGTCAGCTCCACGCCGAAAACCTGCGCGACAAACAGCACCACGCACCCTTCGTAAAGCGCGGTTCCGGCCATGTTCATCGTCGCTCCGAGCGACAGCACGAAACCCGAAACCTCCGGCCTCACGCCCAGCGATTTCCGCGCGCACGCCAGCGACGCCGGCAGCGTCGCGCTGCTCGAACTCGTTGAAAACGCCGTCACCAGAACCGGACGGATTTCCCTGAAAAACCACAGCGGCGAGGTTCTCCCCAGCAACTTCAGCCACACCGACATTGTCCCGAACAAATGCAGCGCCATCACCGCCGCGCAGCCCGCGACAAACAACCCCAGCGCGACAAGGATGTCCGCGCCGACGCGCACGATGACGCTGTAAATCATCGCGGGGACGGCAAAGGGCGCGAGCCTCAACGCGAGCCGCACGATGCCCGTCATCAATTCCGCCGTTATTTCCAGCGCGCCCAGCAGCCGCGCGCGTTTTTCCGCCGCCAGCCCCGTCCCCGCCGCGCCGACCAGCACCGCGAAAACGATCAGCGGCAGCACCTCCCCCAGCGCCCCCCGCGATTGTCCCGACACGGCGCCGAGCAGGTTTTTCGGCAGGAACATC
>JAISTY010000221.1 GCA_031272375.1 Opitutaceae bacterium
AGTCCCCCTCTTCCCCTTTCACACGTGGCTGCCGGCGGCCTATTCCGCCGCGCCGACGGGCGCCTCGATGTTTCTGACCGCCGTGATGTCCAAGATGGGCGTCTATGGTTTTTTCCGCATCCTTTGGCCGCTGTTTCCGGAGCAGTTGAGGACCGCCGCGCCCGTCCTGCTCACGCTCGCGCTCGCCGGCGTGCTTCTCGGCGCCTTCGCCGCCATCGCGCAAAAGGACATCAAGCGGATGATCGCCTACTCCTCCATCAACCACGTCAGCTATTGCCTGCTCGCGCTGTTCGCCGTCGCGGGACAAGCCGCCGCCAACGCCGCCGCGTCCGTTCCCGCGCTCAACGGCGCCATTTTGCAGATGGCCAACCACGGGCTTTCCGCCGGCGCGCTTTTTCTTGCGGCGGGCATTCTTGAGGCCCGCGCGGGCGGGTTGCGCGGGCTGGGCGACTTCGGGGGCGTCCGCGCGAAGGCGCCCGTGTTCGCGGGCTTCTGCGGCATCGCGTTGTTTTCCTCGCTCGGGCTGCCCGGCCTCAACGGCTTTCCGGGCGAGTTTCTGATTTTCCTCGGCGTTTTCGGCTTAAAACCGTGGTTTGCCGCCGCCGCGATGCTCGCGCTTTTCGCGACGGCGTGGTTCCTGCTGACGTTTTTCCAGAAGGTTTTTTGCGGTCCCGTGGGACAAGCCGCCGCCATCCAGGGTTTCCGCGACCTCACGCTTGTTGAGAAACTGAACTTCATCCCGCTGCTGTTCCTGATGTTCCTCGCCGGCGTTTTTCCGGGCCTCGTCACCCATCTCTTCAACCCCCTCGTCGCCGACTGGGTGGCGCAGCTCGAATGACGCCTCCGCGCCGCGAGCATTTTCCTTGTTCCCTTCCTTCCAAAACGACCTAAACACCCGCGAAATTTTCTCAACATGGGCAAACCAACTGGCTTCCTCGAATACGCACGCGAAATTCCGGCCGACCGGCCGCCGTCCGAACGTCTCCGCGACTGGAACGAGTTCCACCTCCATCTCGACGAGGAGCAACTCCGGCGCCAAGGCGCCCGCTGCATGGATTGCGGCGTCCCCTTCTGCCACACCGGGCGTCTCATCTCCGGCATGGCGGCGGGTTGTCCCCTCCACAACCTCATCCCGGAATTCAACGACCTCGTTTTCAGGGGCTTCTGGCACGAGGCCTTCGCCCGCCTTTCCAAAACCAACAACTTTCCCGAATTCACCGGACGCGTCTGCCCCGCCCCCTGCGAAGGCTCCTGCACCCTCGGCATCAACCGCCCCGCCGTCGCCATCAAAAACAATGAATGCGCCATCAGCGACCGCGCCTGGGCCGAAGGCTGGACGACTCCGCGTCCGCCCAAGACTCGCACTGGCAAGAAGATAGCGGTCATCGGCTCCGGTCCCGCCGGACTTGCCGCCGCCGCGCAGCTCAACACCGCCGGCCACAGCGTCACCGTCTTCGAACGTGCCGACCGCCCCGGCGGTCTCCTCATGTATGGCATTCCCAACATGAAACTCGACAAACGCGGCGTCGTCCTCCGCCGCGTTGAAACGCTGAAAGCCGAAGGCGTTCAATTTCAATGCAATGCGGACGTCGGCGGCAGCGGTGCGAACGCTGTTGCCCCCGGCAAACTTCTTGCGGAGCACGACGCCATTGTCCTTTGCACCGGCGCGACCGCCCCCCGAGGCCTCGCCCCCGACCTGCCCGGACGCGACCTCCCCGGCGTCCACTTCGCCGTGGATTTCCTGACCGCCAACACCAAGGCCATCCTCGCCGAGCCTGCCGCCGTTCCCGCCATCAACGCCAAAGGCAAGCATGTCATCGTGATAGGCGGTGGCGACACCGGCACCGATTGCGTCGGCACCTCGTTGCGGCAAGGGTGCGCGAGCGTCCGGCAAATAGAAATCATGCCCCGCGCGCCCGAAACGCGCCAGGCCAACAACCCCTGGCCCGAATGGCCGAAGGTTTTGAAAACCGATTATGGACAGGAGGAAGCCGCGGCCGTCCAAGGCGAGGATCCGCGCGTCTATCTGACGACCGTCAAAAAAATCTCTGGCAACGGAGCCGTTGGCGAAGTCACCACGGTCGAAGTGCGCTGGGAGAAGAACGCCAAGGGGCAGTTTGTTCCCGTTGAACAAGCCGGGACGGAGCGGACGCAGCCCGCCGACCTTGTGCTGCTCGCGATGGGCTTCCTTGGGCCGGAGCAGGGACTGTTGAAACAGCTTGGGGTTGAGACGGATGCGCGAGGCAACATCAAGGCCGCGCACAACGAGCAAAAGACGGGGCAGGCGAAGATTTTCGCGGCGGGCGACTGTCGGCGCGGGCAAAGTCTTGTTGTCTGGGCGATCAACGAAGGCCGAGCCGCCGCGCGCGAATGCGACCGTTTCCTCATGGGCGAAACCCAGCTGCCGTAGGGGGCGGAGAGACCGTCAGATTTCGTCGGGAGAGACGGGGCGCCAGTGGCCGGGCGGCAGGTTGCCGAGTTCGAGGCGGCCGAAGGCGGCGCGGTGGAGTTCAAGGACGGTGAGGCCAACAGCGGCGAACATGCGGCGGACCTGGTGGTATTTGCCCTCGGTCAGGGTGATTTCGGCGCGGCAGCCGCCGGGCAGGGCGAGGACGGCGGGGGCGCAGGGTTTGGTCTCGCCGTCGAGGAGGAGTTTTTCGCCGGAGGCGAAGAGCGGGACGAGTTCCGGCGGCGGCGGCTTGTCGAGGCGGGCGAGGTAGCGTTTGGGCACCTTGCGGGCGGGGGAGGTGAGGCGGTGCACCCATTCGGATTGGTCGGTGAGGAGGAGCAGGCCGGTGGTGGCCTTGTCGAGGCGGCCGACGCTGGTGACGCGCGGGTTGCGGCGCCGCCAGCGTTCGGGGAGGAGGTCGTGGACGAGCGGGCCTTCGCGGGGATCGTGCGAGCAGACGAGGCCGGCGGGTTTGTGGAGCATGAGAAAAAGGCCGCCGGGGTTGTCGAGGGGTTCGCCGTCAACGCGGACGCCGTCGGGGGCGGTTTTTCCGGCGGGGTTTTGGAGTCGGGTTTCGCCGGCGCGGACGTCGTGGTGTTTCAAAAAAAGCCGCGCTTCGGAGCGGGAGCAGTAGCCGAGGCTGGCGAGGAGCTGGTCAACGCGGCGCGTCATGCGTCGAGGAGAGGGGCGGCGGCGGGGATTGGCAAGGGCGCTGGGCGGCGTTCGCGGGGGCGAAAAATTTTCCTGCCCATCCGTCCGCATTCATGGTTCAACCGCGCCCGATTTCCGAGCCACCGCACAACAACCCGCCGCATGAACCGCCGCCTTTTTTCTCCGTTCGCCATCAGTCTCGCGCTGTTGATTTCCGCGCTCGCGCTGCACGCGCAGCCGCGTCCATTTCCCGGCGGGGGCGGGCCCGGCGGGCACGGGCCGCGTCCCGGCGCGCCGCACCACGCGGCGACCATCGCCCTGGACTGGGCGGCGGAGACCGGCTGGGTCATCGCCACGCCCGGCGTGCCCGCTCCGGCGGACGAGGCCAGCGTGGCGGCGCTGGCGTTGATGAACGACGCGCGGGCGCGGGAGGAGAAAGGCGACCGGACGGGCGCGCTCACGCGCTACGAGAAGGTGGTGAAGAGGCACCCCAACACGCTTTACGCGTCCGAGGCGCTTTACCGGGCGGCGCGGCTGCGGCAGGAGCGGCGGCAATACACCAAGGCGTTCACGCACTACAACGACCTCCTGCAGCGGTATCCCGGCAACCCGCACTTCGACGACCTTGTCCGGCAGCAATACGCGATCGCCTCGGATCTCATCGCGGGCAAGCGGCCGCTTTACTGGGGGTGGCTGCCGGGGTTCAAGGCGCGCGACGAGGGCATCCGGCTGATGGCCACGGTCATCCGCAACGCGCCTTATTCGGACATCGCGCCGCAGGCGTTGCTGACGATCGCGCGGGGGCGTCAGCAGCAGCGGGAGCCGGACGAGGCGATTGACGCGCTGGATCACCTTATCAACACCTACGCGGACTCGAAGCAGGCGCCGGACGCCTATCTGGACATCGCGAAGGCCTACGCCGGGCTTGTGCAGGGGCCGGCCTACGACCAGGCGGCGACGCGGCAGTCCGCCAATTATTACGAGGACTACCTCATTCTTTTCCCGAACGGGGCGCAGGTCGCCGGGGCGGAGAAAGGGCGCGACGAGATGAAGGCCGTCCTCGCGCAAAACAAACTCAACGCGGGGGATTTTTATTATCACAAGCGGGACAACCTGCGGGCGGCGCGGGTGCTTTACAACGAGGCGATCACGACCTTCCCGAAGTCGTCGGTGGCGGAGACGGCGCGGGCGCGACTGGAGCTTGTGGCGGAGACGGAGCGGCAGCGGCGCGTGCGTTCGGAGAACCGCATCGCGATCGGGGATTACTATTACAACCGCGGGATGCCCGGAGCGGCGTTGATTTTCTACAACGAGGCCGCGGCGATAAAGCCCGACAACGAGACGGTGGGGAAGGCGCGGGAGCGCGCGGCGCGCGCCCGGAAGGCGCTCGCGCCCGTCACCACCGCGGCGGCGCGGCAAGCTGCCGCCGGCGGTGGCGTCTCGGCGGAGTGAGCGGACGCGTTTTTTTTGGGGCGCGGACGGGAGCCGCGTCCGTTGTCCGTCATTCGAGGGCGAGGGCGGCTTCGA
>JAISTY010000063.1 GCA_031272375.1 Opitutaceae bacterium
AGGAGGGTGTCGTCGCCGCCGGGTTCGAGGGCGATGTATTTGTCGCCGATGAGGCCGCTGGTTTTGATGGAGGCGGAGGTTTCGGAGGAGAGGCGGATGGTGCCGTTGACGCGGAGCCGGACGATGGCGGAGAAGGCCTGCGGGTCGAGGGAGACGGATTCGACGCGGCCGACGGGGACGCCGGCGATGACGACGTTGGCACCCGGGTTGAGGCCGGTGACCTTGTCGAAGCGGGCGGTGAGGGCGTAGGTGTGGTTGCCGAACAAGCTGCCGCCGGCGATTTTGAGGGAGAGGTAGGCGATGGCGGCGATGCCGAGGAGGACAAAGAGACCAACGAAGAGTTCGAGGCGTGAGTTTTTCATCGTGAGAGCGGCGGACGGGAGAGGGATTGCACGGACGGGGCGTGTTTGCACGGATTTTTTCCCGCGCGGCGCGGGGGCGCGGGGTTGTTCGCGGGGTGCCGCCGGCCTCACAGCGAGAGCCGCCAGTTCAGGACGGCCTCGCGGCCGCTGTTGGGGCGGGCGAGTTTCGCCTCAAGGTCGGCGTCGAGCGCGTTGCGGAGGCTCAAGGTGACGGTGTTGCGCGTCTTGCCGACGAGCCAGTTGTAGGAGGTGTTCAGGCCGAGGAGGAAGTAGGCGGGGTAGCTGTAGCCCTGCCGGGTTTTCACCGCGACCATGTCGGGCGCGGCGGCGGTGCCCGCGTTGACAAACTTGTAGTTGTCGTAGTTGGCGACGACCTCGTCGAAGAACATCAGGGTCGCGCCGAAGGAAAGCCCCTTGAGTTTTCCCTCGTGGAAGGCGTAGCGGAGGCCGAGGGCGCCGTTGTTGGGGGGGACGCGCGGCATCTCGTTGCCGTCCTCGTCGGGGATGGTCGCGGGCGACTGGGTGTTGATGGCGTCGGTGTAGGTGTATTTGAGCGAAAGCGTGAGGGCGGGGGTGAGGCGCCAGCCGGTCTGCATTTGAAAACCGCAGAAGCGCTGTCCGCCGGAGTCAATGAGCTGCGGCTCGGTTTTGTCGGGGTCCTGGATGGGGTCGTTGTAGAGCGGGTTGGTGCGGGCGATGTTCTCGTTGGTGTAATAGAAGCCGAGGAGGAGGAAGGAGAATCTCCGGTCGGGGGTGGCGGTTTTGAAGCCGAGCTCGAAGCCCTTCGTGATCTCGTTGCCGTGAAGCTCGCCGGTGCGGATGTCCACCACGACGTCGGGGTCGAAGGCGGTGGAGACGTTGGCGAAGAGCATCACGCGGTTTTTCGCGAGGAGCTGGTTGACGCCGGCGTGCCAGGAGACGTGGTCGGCAAGCCCCTCGCTGACGCGCGGGCGCGGCTGCCCGGCGGGGATGTTCTCGCTGTTGCTGACAATCCGGGTGTCAACGCGGTCGTAGCGCAGGCCGGCGGTGGCGACGGTTTTGCCGCGCCAGAGCGAGGAGCGGAGCGAGAGCTCGCCGGCGGCGACGGTGGATTCCTCCTCCTGGTCAACGATGAGGCGGCTGTATTTGTCCTCGTTGCCCTTGTAGGGGACGGTGGTCCAGTCGGGGTTGTAGGGGTCGAAGGCGCGCGCGGTCGCCGGCAGCTTGTCGCGCTCGGCGGTGGAAAGCTGCCGCTGCAGTTTGTCCCACTTGGAGCGGGCGATTTCCGCGGCGGCGAGGAGCTTGTGCTCCGTTTTGCCGAGGCGGACGCGCCAGGTGAGGTCGCCCTCCGCCATGAGGCCGTTGAAGGCCTGCTCGATGTGGACGGGTTCGCGGACGCCGGTGAATTTGTTGTAAGGGTTTCCGTTGTTGTCGAAGAAGGCGAACTGGCCGGAGGTGAAGCGCTCCTGTTCGACGTCGCGTCCGAGCCACTGGAACATGGCGCGGGACTGGAGGCGCGGGAGGAGCTTGCTTTCGATCTGGTAGGAAAGCCCGCGGTATTCGCGCCAGAGGGAGGCGTTGGGGCCGCCGGAGTTGAAGTTCACGAGCGGCTTGTAGGGGCCGATGATGGGGTCGGAGAGCGTGGCGTTGGAGGCGCGCGTGGAGTTCTTGTATTCGGGGACGCCCGTGGAGGGGTTCCCGTGGTAGTTGTTGTAATCGAACATCAGCAGGCTGCTCGTGTCGCGGGTGTGCCGGATGGCGGCGGACGCCATGACGTTGCTCTGGTTATACCAGGCGTCGTTCTGCGGGCCGTGCGCCTCGCTCATGTTCGCATAGAGGTAATACCACGCTTTTTTCGGGGCGAGGTCGCCGCTGGCGTTGAAATAAAAGCCGACGCGGTCGTGCGTGGAGGCGTCCACTGTGGCCGTGTAATAGGTGCGCCCGCGGGGGCGCCCGGCGAAGGTGTTGTTGATGCCTCCGGGCGCGGCGCGTCCGACGACCGGGACGAGGATGCCCCGGATGATTTCGCTGCCCGCGCTGGGCAGCCCCGCCGGGAAGCCGGCCTGCGTGAAGCCGTTCCGCCGGCGAGGAATCGGGAACCCGCGCAACGTGACGCGCTCGACGCCGGAGGCGAGGTCGGCGGGGGAGTTGTTGACAGTCATGGCCAGCTGGTCGTCCAGCTCGGCGTTGGGCAGCACGTCGTCGCCGACGTCCTTCATCATCGCGGGGCTGGCGAAAAGCGGGTCGGAGCGCTCCGTCTCGTCCTGGCCGAGGCCGGTGGAGTCGTAGTCGTCCGGGTTCGTCCGCGCCTTCACCTCGAAGGTGGCGAGGGTGATGACGTCGGCGTTGGTGAGCTTGACCTTGGTGGGGTCCTCCGGGGCGGTCTCGGCGGTCTCCGGCTCCGGGTTGGGGAGTTCCGGCTCCGGTTCCGGCGGCGGCGGCGGCGGTTCGGGCTTGGGCGGCGCGGGCGCGACGAGGTCGGCCTTGGTTTTGCCAACGGAGCGCGCCGCGGCGGAGGCCGGCGCGTGTCCCCACGAAAAAACAAGGACGGCGAGAAAAACCGTCCATGCGCGGAAAAGCGGGCTGGGGGGCGCGAAACGCATCGTGGCAGGCGCGAAAACAAGGGCGGCGCGCGGACACGGCGCAAGGCGTTTCTCCCGCCAAAAAACGGGCGCGCCCGCGGGCGTCCCCCGCCCGCCGCGCGACAAGCCGCCGCCGTCAAAAAACCTCTTTTTCGCCGTGCCGCGCGGGACGCTTTGCGCATTGTCCGCGCCCATGAACGCAAGCCCCTCCGCCTTCGCCACCGCCGCGACGCCGCCTTCGCCGCCGCCCCGCCACCCGCGCGGCTTCCGCGCGCGCCGCGGCCTCAACTGGGGCGTTGTCGGCCTCATGTACACCTCCTTCTACATGTGCCGCTACAACTTCTCCATCGCCAACAAGTCCATCAGCGACGAGTTCGGGTGGTCGAAGGCGGACGTCGGCTCCATCATCTCGACCATGATGCTCGTCTATGCCTTCGGGCAGATCCTGAACGGGCTGCTGTCCGACCGGATCGGCGGCAAGAAAACCATGCTCCTCGGCGCCGCGGGCACCATTGTCTTCAACATTCTCTTCGGCGTCGCCTCCCACGCCGGCCTCCTCTGGCTCTTCGTCCTGCTGCGCGGCATTGACGGCTACTTTCAGGCCGCCGGCGCGCCGGGCATGATCAAGATCAACGTCGCCTGGTTCCCGAAGGCCGAGCGCGGGCGCTTCGCGGGGATTTTCGGGTTCATGATCAACCTCGGACGCTTCGGCATCTTCAACCTCGGTCCGTCGCTGCTCGCCGGGTTCCTCTTCCTCGGCCTCTGGCAGGTGCCGCCGCTGCACTGGCGCTGGCTTTTCTGGGTGCCCGCGGGCATCGCCGCGCTCGTCGCCGCGCTGCTGGCGTTGTGCGTCAAAAACACGCCGGAGGAGGCCGGCTTCGCGGGCGCCGTGCCCAACGAGGGCGCCGGCGGAAACGACACCCCCGCGCCGTCCGCGCCGGAGCCGGGCATCCGGGAAGTTGTGAGGAAAATCGCGGGCAACCCGGTCATCTGGATCGTCGCGGCGGCCTACGCCTGCACGGGCGCGGTCCGCCAGGGCATAGACCAATGGTTTCCCCGCTACATGCAGGAGGTTTTCTCGACGGATCTGCGCGACGCCAAATTCCAGCTGCTCGCCTTCATGATCCCCTTCGTCGCCTCGGCGGGGTCGCTGGTGTCGTGCTACGTCTCCGACCTCCTCTTCAAGGGGCGCCGCGCGCCGGTCGCCGCGGGGATTTACGTGATCGAGACGGCGATCATCGCCTCCGCCGCGATGGCCGCCTCCGTCAACGCCGTCATCGTCTTCTTCGTCCTGATTTCCTTCACCGCGAACTCGACCCATTCCCTCCTTGGAACGGCGGCGGCGATGGACATCGGCGGGCGCAAAATGGCGGGCTTCGCCTCGGGCGTGATTGATTCCTTCCAATACTTCGGCGGCTTCCTCTCGGGCTGGCTGCTCGGCGCATTGGTGGACGCCAACGGCTGGGCGGTCTATTTCTGGTTCCTCATGCCGTTCGGCGTCACCGGCGGCCTGCTGATGCTTTTAGTGGGCCGCGTGAGCCGCCGCCGCGGAGTGGCGTTATGAGGCCGGCGCGGGCGGGAATTTTCCGGCGGGGAGAAACGCCGGCAGCTTGCCGCGCGGCAGGTCCGTGATGACACCGGGCGCGTCCCGCCACGCCGCGAGGAGGTGCGCGGTGCGGTGGCCGAGCTTGCCGCCGTCAAGGCAGACGCGCGCGAGCCGCGCCCGCGCCAGGATGTCGCGCTGGAATTGCACGATGTCCGGGTGGGAGTTCCAGACGCCGGTCTTGTCAAAGCCCTCGGCGCCGAGCAGCGCCGTGTCGAAGCGCCAGTCGCGCAGGGCGGCGCGGGCCTTGGGGCCGAGGAGCGCGCCCTGCCGGTCGAGCACCTCGCCGCCAAGCAGGTAAAGCCGCATCCCCGCCGCGCCGCCCAGCGCCCCGGCGGCGGGCAGCGAGTTCGTCACAATCGTGAGGTTTTCCACGGGGTTCGCGGCCAGCCGCCGCGCGACCGCCAGCAGCGTGCTGCCGGCGTCGAGATAACAGATGGCGCCGGGCCGCAGCAGCGCGACGGCCAGCTCCGCCACGCGGAGCTTCGCGTCGTGGGCGCGGCGCTCGCGCTCGCTGAAGGACGCGAAGGAGCTGTTGTAATCGCCGAGCGCGCCCCCGCGCGTGCGGGTGATGCGCCCGGCCTCCTCAAGGGCGTTCATGTCGCGCCGCGCCGTCGCCCCGGAAATCCCGAACTGCGCGCAAAGCTCGGCGATGCCGAGGTAGCGGCGGCGGGCGAGGCTGGCGGCGATCCTGTCGCGGCGGGCGTCAACTATGGCGCGGGCAACCTTCATGGCCGGGGTCGCGTTCCGCGCGTCATTTTCCGGCGGCGCCCGCCAGCGAGGGTTCGGCGGCGAGCAGCCCGGCCTGCCAGGGAAGCAGGATGGCGGAAAGGTTGCCGGGCGCGCGCGCGATTTGCGCGAGCTGCCCGCGGCTGGCGATGAGCGTCGGATCCATGTTCAACGCCCCCGCCACACGGTCGCGGTCGGCGCGGATGCGATCCATCAGCGCGATCTCCTCCTGCGTGAGCGGATCGGGACGCGGCCTCCGGCGCCGCGGCAGCGAGCGCGGATCCGCAGCCAGCCCCGCGGCGACCGCCTCGCGCAGGCCCGGCGAAAGCCGGTCGTGGCGCCGCCCGAGGTGGACGCCGCCGAGGACGCCCGCCGCGTCCGCGCCGTTCTCGGCGGCGGCGGCCAGGCGGAGCAGGAGGTCGTTGCCGCAAACCTTGAAGGGCGGCACGTCGAGCCGCTCCGCCCATTTCTGCCGCCAGTGCCAGACGGCGTGCAAAACACCAAGGCCGCGCCCGCGCAGCCGCTCGGAACGCCCGATGCGCCAGGCGTTCTCGTCGGCCTCCGGGAACCCCTCCTTCGCGGACTGGATCTGCTGGCGGCACTGCTGTTCGAGCCAGCCGAGGCGGCCGAGGGCGCGCAGCTCGCCGGCAAGGAGGTCGCGCAACCCCGGCAGATAGACGACGTCGCCGGCGGCGTAGTCGAGCAGCCGCCGGGTGAACGGACGCTCCGACCAGTTCGCGCGCTGGCACTTTTTGTCCATCTCCACGCCGCCGAAGTGCTGTTCGATCAGCGAGGCGAGGCCGACGCGCGGGCGGTTGAGCAGCTGCGCCGCGAGCATGGTGTCGAAGACGCTTTCCGGCTCGAACCCGCAGAGCGCGTGAAGCAGCCGCAGGTCGAAGTCGCACCCGTGCATGACGAGGTGTTTCCGCGCGAGCAGGCGCCAGAGCGGGGCGAGGTCGAGCGGCGCCTGCGCGTCCACAAGCCAGACCCTGCCGTTGAGCAGGAACTGCAGCAGGCAGACGCGCATTTTGAAGTGATACATGTTGTCCGCCTCCGTATCGAGAAACACCTCCTCCGCCCTCTCCAGCTCCGCCAGAAACGCCGGCATCCGCCCCTCCGTGTCCACCAACTGATACTCGCGCCCGCCCGCCTCCCCTCGCGTCTCCGCCTCCGTCCGCCGCGTCCCGCGCCGGCGCCCGTGCCCGCGCCGCCGCCCCCGCCCGCCGTGCTCCCCGTCTTTCCCGTCCTTTCCGCGGGCCGCCTCCGCGCCCGCCTTCGCCGCGCCGCCCGCGCCCATCAGCCTCCGGATTCCATGCGGTATCAGCCGCGAGAAGAGTGAGGGTTTTGCGCTGGGTCTTTCGGATGCCATTTTGGATTTGAAAAGCCCCGCACGCTGCCAGCCGGCGTCCCGGTTGCCAGTCCATTTTCCCCGTCCGCGCCGCTCACACGTCAATCACGCCGTCGTCCCCGCCGCCGCCGCGCCGCCGTCCGCCGCCCGACAACGCCCTCGCCATCGCGCCCGTCACCGCGTTCGTCAGCCCCGCGACCGCCGCGCCGCCCAGCGCCGACCAGAAGCTCTCGACGTAAAAACCCCGCACCAGCGCGCCCGCCAGCATGAGCAGCAGCGCGTTGATCACCACAAGCCCCAGCCCCAGCGTCAGCACGACGAACGGCAACGCGAACAGCACCAGCAGGGGCCGCAGCACCGCGTTCAGGAAAACCAGCGCGAGGACGACCGCCACCAGCGTCACCCCGTCGCGGCACTCCAGACCGGGCACGACGCGCGTCGCCAGCGTCACGCCCAGCGCCAGCGATGTCCACCGCAGCGCGAGTTGGGAAAAGGGAGCCTCTCCGTTCATGCCCCGCACACTCCCGCCTTCCGTCCGCCGCGCAACGCCAAACCCGCCCGCCGCCCGCCGCCGGAAAAAACTCGTGAAACACTCCCGCCTCGCCACAAGCCCGTCCGCCGGAAAACCTCCGCCGTCCTTCTCCCTTTCTCCTCCGCCAACCGCCATGCGCGCGCCCGTCCCGCCCTTCTCCCGACAAGCCGCCGCCGGCCGCTAACCGCCGCCCGCCTCAACCGCCGTGCCCGCCTTCCGTCCAAAGCAACTCCCCCGCCTTCTCCTCCGCGCCCTCGCGCGCGGCCTCCTTTTCCTCCTCTGGCTCTGGCTCGCCCTCGCCGCCGCCTTCCAGCTCCACCTCCTCGCCTCCCGCGACGGCACCCTCCCCCGCCCCATCCTCCGCCTCCTCGAGGCGCGCCTCGCGAGGGAGGACATCCACATTTCCCTCGACGGCGCCACCCTCGGCCCCGACGGCGTTTTCCTCCTCCAAAACCCCGTTTTCGCCTCCGGTCCGGGCGGGCACCCGCTCGCCTCCGCCCGCCTCCTCCTCGCGAAAATAGACCTCCGCAAACTCCCCCTCGGACGCCTCGACATCGGCGATCTTCTCGTCTCCGGCCTCGACCTCACGCTCCCCGCCATGCTCTCCGAGTCCGGCCGCGACGAGACCGTCGTCTCCGGCGCCGACCTCCGCCTTTCCGCCACGCGACGCCTCCTCCGCGTCCACCACCTCACCGCCGCCGCCGGTCCGCTCCGCCTCTCCGCCTCCGGCGCCCTCGCCCTCGACGCGCCGCTCGACTTCCCGCTCCTCCCGACCGGCGGGCGCAAAAACCTCGTCCCCGCCCTGCAACAGGCCCTCCGCGAAACCGCCCGGCGCCTCCCCGTCCTCGACGCCCTTGAAAACCCCTCCCTCGTCGTCCGACTCGCCCCCGACACCGGCGGCATCGCCAACGTCACCGCCGCCTTCCGCGCCGACGCCCTCGTCAACCCGCCCGAAATCCCCTTCCCCCTCCGCGCCGGACAACCCGCCGCGCGCCTCGAAACCCCGCTCCGGCAAACCGCCGCCGGCGCCCGCTCCCTCAACCTCTCCGCCGCACGCCTCGAACTCTCCCCGCCCGGCGTCCCGCCCTTTGTCCTCGACGGTGTCCACGCCCGCGCCGCCCCCGGCACCGGCCTCGACCTCGCCGCCGCGCGCCTCCGCCTCCCCTCGCGACAAGCCGCCGCCGGCCCGCTCGTCGCGCACGCCGCCCCTCTCACGGACGACCGCCTCCGCGCCCGCGCCGCGTTCCTCCTCGCCGGCGCGACAACCCGCCTCTCCGCCGACGTCAACATCCCCGCCGCCTCCGCCTCCGTCCGCGCCGAAACCGCCTTCGGCAACGCCCTCGTCGCCTTCCTCGACTCCCAACAACTCCTCCCCGCCCGCCTCGCGCCCCTCGTGCGGTTTCCCGACGACAACGCCCCCGCGCGCCTCCGCCTCGCCTTCGACCTCAACGGCTCCCCGCGCCCCGCCAACCTCGCCGCGCGCCTCCACTCCGGCCCCGTCGCCGTCCGCGGCGTCACCCTCGCCGAAGCCTCCGCCGCCGTCTCCCTCGACGGCTCCCGCCTCCTCTGCGAACCCCTTCTCCTCCGCACCGACGCCTCCCTCGCCGCCGTCTCCTACGAGATGGACACCGCCTCCCTCCGCTTCCGCTTTCTCCTCGACGGGCGCCTCCGCCCCGACGACATCGCCCCCTGGTTCCCCGCCTGGTGGCCCGCCATCTGGACGCGTTTTCAATTCCCCCGCGAAACGCCCTCCGCCTCCGTCGCCATCGCCGGACAATGGAACGCCG
>JAISTY010000145.1 GCA_031272375.1 Opitutaceae bacterium
AACTCGCCGCCTCCATCCGCAGCGAGGGGCTTCTCCAGCCCGTCGTCCTCCGCAAGGTCGGCGACCGCTACGAGCTGATCGCCGGCGAGCGCCGCTGGCGCGCCTTCCAGCTCCTCAAACTCAAAACCATCCCCGCCCACATCAACACCACCGCCGGCGAGGCCTCCGCCGCCGTCCTCGGCCTCATCGAAAACCTCCAGCGCGCCGACCTCAACCCCATCGAGGAGGCCAACGGCTACGCGACCCTCGTCCGCGACTTCAAGCTCACCGCCGAGACCGCCGCCGAGCGCGTCGGCAAACCCCGCACGACCGTCGCCAACAGCCTCCGTCTCCTGCAACTCGACGCCGAGCTGCAGGGCTACGTCTCCCGCGGCCTTCTCAGCGCCGGCCACGCCAAGGTGCTCCTCTCCGTCCCCGACCCCGCCCGCCGCGCCCTCCTCGCGCGCCGCGCCATCGCCGAGGGCCTCAGCGTCCGCGCCACCGAGAAAATCGCCCAATACCAGCCGTCCGCGCCCGCCGCGTCCGCCCCCGGCCCGAAACCCGCGCCCCTCAACAACGCCACCGCCGCCACGATCGCCGCCATTGAGAAAAAACTGACCAGCCACCTCGGCGCCCGCACCCAGCTCCGCCACTCCCCGAAAAAAGGCGCCATCATCATCCATTACAGCGGCAACGAGGACCTCCAGCGCATCCTCGACACCCTCAAAGTCCAGATCTGACGCCCCGCGCGAAAAATCCCTTTGCCCGGCGCGCGGCGGAACCCCAGAACGCCCCGCATGGAAAACGTCCCCTATCTCGGACACACCCTTTCGCGCTGGACCGTCGGCGCCTCCACCTTCCTCGCCCTCCCGGAACAGGGCGCCCGCCTCCTCAACTGGAACGTCACCCGCCCCGACGGCACCGTCCGCGACATCCTCCACTGGCCGGAAAACGCCGGCGACGGCCCCCTTTGGAAAACCCGCGGCGGCAACCCCATCCTCTTCCCCTTCGCCGGACGCTGCTTCGACCACGGCGAGCGGGATTTCTGGACCGCCCCCGGCGGCGCCCGCCTCCCCATGCCCATGCACGGCCTCGCCCGCCAGGGCGCCTTCCGGCTCACCCGCTCCGACTCCCATGGCTTCACCGCCCGTTTCCTCCCCGGAGACGAGGCCCGCGCCGCCTACCCCTTCGACTACGAGTTCACCGTCAGCTACCGCTTCTCCAGCCTCTCCCTCGCCTGCGAACTCCGCCTCGCCAACCGCGGCGCCGCCCCCCTCCCTTGGTGCGCCGGACACCACTTCTATTTCACCCTCCCCTGGAACGACGGCCTCTCCCGCGCCGACTACAAAATCCGCGTCCCCGCCTCCAAAACCCTCCGCCAGGATTTCGGCAACGGACGCCTCACCCCCGGCCCGAAACTCAAGGCCGTCGAGCCGCTCTCCAACAAACTCCTCTCCGACACCCTCCACATCGGCCTGAAAAAAAACACCGCCGTCCTCGGCACCCCGGAAAACGGCGACCAAATCACCGTCTCCCACGGCCTCGACAAGGCGCCGCCACCCGAGGCCGTCTTCGTCACCTGGAGCGAAAGCGGGACGGCCCCCTACTACTGCGTCGAACCCTGGATGGGGCCGCCCAACGCCCCCGAAAACCAAACCGGCCTCCACTGGGTTCCGCCCGGCCAGGCCGAAAGCTTCCTCGTCTCCATCGCCGTCCAATGACCCCCTCCGCCACCCGACCGACCCTCCACCCATGAACCCACCACTCGCATTCATCGGCGGCATAGGAACACCCGAGCTGGTTTTCATCGCCATCATCGCCCTGCTGCTCTTCGGCGGCAAAAACCTCCCCCACGCCGCCCGCAGCTTCGGACGCGCCCTGCGCGAATTCAAAAAGGCCAGCGCCGACATCGAGCGCGAACTCAAGTCCGCCATCGAGGAAACCCCTCCGCCCCCCGCCGCCCTCCCGCCGCCCGCCTCCGACCCCGTCCCGACGGACGAGGAAACCTACGACTACACCAAGGACTACGCCGAGGACGACCCCTACACCGCCGAGGAACAGGCCGCCTTCCACCCGGACGAAACCGACACCGACACCCCTGACCACCCCTCCGCTCCGGACTACACCGCCGCCGACACCGCCGACGCCCCCGATACCGCCCCCCACGCGCCCGAACCGTCCGTCCCCGACGCCCCCGACGCCGCCCCCGAACCGCCCGTCACCTCCCCCTCCCCTCCCCCGCCCGCGCCATAAAAACCGCCCATTCCTCACCACAGAAGGCACAGAGGACTCCATAGTTTGCCCGTTTCTTGTCTCACACGAAAACGAACCAAGCCGAACCAAGGTATATCATGCGTTTCTCGCGAAAATGGAAAAAACAAAAAATCCAGGTCGGCAGACAAAACCGCCTTAAAACCCGCCTCTGCCGACCTGATGCACAAATACAATACCGCAAACAAGTTGCCGACAAAACCACAAAAAACAGAACCTTTTCCACGTCCTAAAAAAAACGCTGGACAAGCCCTGCCGACCTGGCTGCCTTCCCCACCGTTGGGGCGCAGGAAGATACCAAGGTGGCCTCCCGCCCCCCCAACCAGCCGACCGGCATTGATGACCTGGGCAGCAGCAACCGCGCCGGGGTCCGGTCGGGCGGGCCGCGGCCCCC
>JAISTY010000150.1 GCA_031272375.1 Opitutaceae bacterium
GCTCCCGGCACGACACGCGTATTCCCACTGCTTCTCCGTCGGCAATGTGTATTCATATCCCTCAGGCAAACGTCCCGCCGCTCGCTCAACCTCCGTCAGCTTCTTGCAAAACGCCATAGCATCATTCCACGACACCCAGGTCATCGGATAGTTCGCCCCCACGTTGCCCAATAGCTTGGAACGGACTTCATCGATTGGCTTTCCAAATCCTAATACCCACTCCTTGAATGTTTTGCCGTCCAGCCACTCCAATTTCTCGTTGCTATAAAATGCATTATTGAAGCACTCCTTCACATTTGTTCCCATCACCTCTTTCCACTGCGCCTGCGTCACCTCGTATTTTCCCAAGAAAAACGGTTTCTTCGCATCACGCAATGGAATCAACCCCAGCTTATTGACAGTCTTTGAATTCTGGAGGCTTTCAAATAATTTCTCCATCGCCGCACGACGTATATTCTTCGCGCTGGCGTTGCGGGATAGATCCGCAAGCAGCTTATGATCGGTTATTTTCAAGACCGCCTCAACTCCCGTGCTGTCCCCGGAGGAATCCCTCGCGATTTTCGCGTATTCGTCCTGCCCCCTCCCGCACCCGGAAAGAAACAGGACAACGATTGAGACAATCGTCGTGATAAGAGCCGCGCACTGTTTTGCAACCGGTTGAGGGCGATAGTTGATGTTTCTATGCATGACGTTTATGTTTAGCATGGCGATTTTGTTCCCGGCTTGAAGCACCTCTTTGAGTTGTGTGAACCCAAAAGGCGATTAAGCGGGGGGCGGTTGCTGGAGGAAGTGGTTCACGGCGTCGGTGAGCGCCTCCCAGCTGGCGTCTATGATGTTATCGCTCACACCAACCGTGCCCCAGACGGATTTGCCGTCGGTCGTCTCGATGAGGACGCGGGTGCGGCTGCCGGTGCCTTGTTTGCTGTCGAGAATGCGGACTTTGTAGTCGCAAAGGTGGATGTTTTTCAGCGCGGGGTAGTCGTTTTCGAGGGCGAGGCGGAGGGCCTTGTCGAGCGCGCCGACGGGGCCGGTGTCCTCGGCGACGGTGTGGCGCGGGGCGCCGTTGACGTTGAGTTTGACGGTGGCCTCGGCGTTGAGCGCGGCGCCGCGGCGTTCGACGGTGACGCGGTAGGTTTCGGTTGAGAAAAACTCCGGCAGCCCGCCGAGGGCGGCGGCGATGCGGAGGCGGAGGGAGGCGTCGGCGGCCTCGAACTCATAGCCTTCAAACTCAAGGCGTTTAAGGCGTTCGACAAGGGGCTTGAGGGCGGGGGATTTCTCGTCGAGGTCGAACCCGAGTTCGCGGGCTTTCATGACGATGCTGGCGCGCCCGGCCATGTCGGAAACGAGGACGCGGGTGCGGTTGCCGACGAGCGCGGGGTCAATGTGCTCGTAGGAGGATTTGGCTTTTTGGGCGGCGTTGGCGTGGAGGCCGCCTTTGTGGGCGAAGGCGGACGCGCCGACGTAGGGGGCGTGGGTGTCGGGGGTCAGGTTGGCAAGTTCGTCGAGGGTGAGGGAGAGTTCGCGGAGGCGCGCGAGGTTGCGGGCGCAACGGGGACGTTGCCCCATTTTGAGGATGAGCGAGGGCAGGAGGGTGACGAGGTTGGCGTTGCCCGCGCGCTCGCCGTAGCCGTTGACGGTGCCCTGGACAAGCGTCGCGCCGGCACGGACGGCGGCGAGCGAGAGCGCGGCGGCGAGACCGGAGTCGTTGTGGGTGTGGATGCCAACCTTGTCCGCGCCGAACTCGGAGACGACACGGGCGACGATGGGTTCGAGTTCGTGGACGAGGGTGCCGCCGTTGGTGTCGCAAAGGGTGAGGTTGGCGGCGCCGGCGTCGAGGGCGGCGGCGAGGGTGCGGAGGGCGTAGTCGGGGTCGAGTTTGTAGCCGTCGAAAAAGTGCTCGGCGTCGTGGATGACCTCGCGGCCTTGGGCGACGAGGTGGGCGACGGTTTCGGCGATCATGGCAAGGTTTTCGTCGAGCGTGGCGCGGAGGATTTCCGTGACGTGGAAGGGGGAGGTTTTGCCGACGATGGTGATGACGGGGGTGTTGGCGCCGAGGAGGGCGGCGAGCTGGGGGTCGTCCTTGGCGGCGGTTCCGGGGCGGCGGGTGGAGCCGAAGGCGGCAAGGCGGGCGTTTTTGAGGGGAAGCCGGGCGGCCTCGCGGAAGTAGGTGATGTCGCGCGGGTTGGAACCGGGGAAGCCGCCCTCGATATAATCCACGCCGAAGTCGTCGAGCTTGCGGGTGATGAGGAGTTTGTCGGTGACGGAGAAGTTGACGCCCTCGCCTTGGGTGCCGTCGCGGAGGGTGGTGTCGTAAATGCGGAGGGTGGTGTTCATGGGAACCTCATTCCAAAATCATGTCGGCGACGGAGGCGCCGCCGGGGATCATCGGGAGAACGTGCTGGGTGTTGTCCGTGATCACGTCGAGGACGCAGGGGCCGTCGTGCGCGAGGAGTTCGTTGAGGGCGGGGACAAGGTCGGCGCGGTCGAGGACGCGGCGGGCTTTGACGCCGAAGCCTTCGGCGATTTTGACGAAGTCGGGATAGAGGCCGGAGGGGTTGCCGGCATGGCCAAGGTTTTCGGGGCGCGTAAGCAGGGTGTTGCCACGGTTGCCGTTGTAAAAACGGTCCTCCCACTGGACCACCATGCCAAGATGCTGGTTGTTGAGGATGATGACCTTGGCGGCAATCTTCTCAACGGCGGCGGTGGCGAGTTCCTGGATGTTCATGAGGAATGAGCCATCGCCATCAATATCAATGACTTGCGCCTTTGGTTGGGCGAGTTTGGCGCCGAGGGCGGCGGGGTAGCCGTAGCCCATCGCGCCGAGGCCGAGGCTGCTGATGAAGCGGCGCGGCGCGGTGAGGGGGTAGAATTGCGCGGCCCACATTTGGTGCTGGCCGACGCCGGTGACGATCGTGGCGTCGCCTTTGGTGAGGCGGTGGAGGGTTTCGATGACCTCCTGGGGGCGGATGTGCGGACCGGTTTCGTAGCGGAAGGGGAAGTCGGCCTTCCACGCGTCGGTTTGGGAGAGCCATTCGCGGGTGTCGGGCAGGCGGCATTTGCCGGCGGCAAGGCGGGCGTTGAGGCGCCGGAGGGCGTCGAGGACGTCCGCGGCAACGGGCAGGTCGGCGGGCTTGTTTTTGTTCAGCTCGGAGGCGTCAATGTCGAGGTGGACGATTGTGGCGCGGGGCGCGAAGCGGGCGGTGTCGCCGGTGACGCGGTCGTCGAATCGCGCGCCGAGGGCGATGAGGAGGTCGCACTGGTCAACGGCCCAGTTGGCGGCGGCAAGTCCGTGCATGCCGAGCCAGCGGAGGGAAAGGGGGTGGTTTTCGGGAAAGGCGCCGAGACCCATGAGGGTTGTGGTGACGGGGACGCGCGTTTTTTCGGCGAACTTGCGGAGTTCGGCGGAGGCGTTGGCGGCGATGATGCCGCCGCCGGTGTAGAGGACGGGCCGCTTGGATTTTTCAAGGAGGCGGAGGAGCGCGTCGAGGTCGGCGTCCGTCGCGCGCGGGGTGTTTGCGAGGACGGGGTTGGAGAGGGTGATGGCGTCTGGAAATTCGGGGACGGCGCGGGCCTGCTGGACGTCCTTGGGAATATCAATGACAACGGGGCCGGGGCGCCCGGAGCGGGCGAGGGCGAAGGCTTCTTTAAAAACGCGGGGGAGGTCGCGGAC
This sequence comes from Opitutaceae bacterium, assembly GCA_031272375.1. Classification (GTDB taxonomy): domain Bacteria; phylum Verrucomicrobiota; class Verrucomicrobiia; order Opitutales; family Opitutaceae; genus JAISTY01. The sequence goes on from JAISTY010000150.1 coordinate 3,671, forward strand.
GTCGAGGACGAGGTAGGAGTGTTTGACGACGGGAAGGGTCATCCCGAAGAAGTCGGTTTCCTGAAAGGCCGTCTTGCCGATGAATTTCTGGAAAACCTGTCCGGTAATGGCGACGAGGGGGACGGAGTCCATGAAGGCGTCGGCGATGGCGGAGACGAGGTTGGTGGCGCCGGGGCCGGAGGTGGCGGTGCAAACGCCGACCTTGCCGGAGGCGCGGGCGTAGCCGGAGGCGGCGAAGGAGCCGCCTTGCTCGTGGCGCGGGAGGATGGTGCGGATTTTGCGGGTGCGGGTGAGAGCCTGGTTGATTTCGAGCGCGGAGCCGCCGGGGTAGGTGAAAACAACCTCGACGCCCTCGCGCTCAAGGCAGCGGACAACGATGTCGGCGCCCTTGAGTTCGCGGGCGACCGGGGTGGCGGCGGCTTGTCTGGCGGCGGTGCGGTTGGCGGCGGTTTTCTTCATGGGTGCGGTGCGGTTGCGAAAAAAATGAGGGGAGGAGGGAACCCCCCCGCGAAGAACGCGGCAAGGTCGGATTTGCGCAAAACCACCCCGCCGCCACCCACGCGGGCGGCAACGCGGCGGTTGCGCGGCGGTCTCCGTCGCGACGTGGAGCGTTTTTTGGAAAGTGCCTCACACGAAGACACGAAGGCACGAAATTTTTTAACAGAAGATAAGAAGAGGGATGAAGAGGAGCGCGTTTTGCAGAGGGGCACCGCATGTTAGTACTTAACAATTAGTAGTTAACACTTGAGAGAGCGCGCTATGGGGCGGCGGAGGGCGGGGGCGTTAGGGACAGGTTAAAAATGCGGGGGCTTGTTCTTCTTAACTTCTGTTCAACGGATTGGGATCTTCGTGACCTTCGCGAAACCCTTTGTGTCCTTTGTGAAAAACGAAAAAACCCCGCGCCGAGCCGGGTGTCCTGAAGGGGCTTCGCTGTGCTTCTCCGGCGCTCCGCGCCGCGCACAGCGCCGCCCCTTCATGCCCCCCGGCTCCTTGCCTGCCCGACTCTACGGCCTGGGGGAGAGGGCAATACGGAAACCGAGGTTGCTGATGCGGTTGCCCGGAAAGTAGCCGTCGCGGTAGGCGGAGCGGCAGTTGTCGGCAAAGTCGTTCCAGCTGCCGCCGCGAATAACGCAGTAGCACCTGTCTTCTCTATACAAATCAAAGCACCACTCCCATACATTCCCGTGCATGTCATAAAATCCCCACGCATTCGGCTTCTTCTGCCCAACAGGGTGTGTCTGGGAGTTGCTGTTGCCACTATACCACCCCATCTTATATAG
>JAISTY010000176.1 GCA_031272375.1 Opitutaceae bacterium
CCTCCCGCGCCGCCGCCCCCTACGCCTCCGGCTGCGTCCCCGTCCGCCCCGCCCCCGCCTCCAGCCTCCCCTGGGCCGCCTACCTCTCCGCCTCCGGCGGCGGCGGCGCCGCCTACAACGACTCCAACGCCCCCGGCTACAACCACACCCTCGGCCTCTTCGCCCTCGGCGTCGAACGCGCCCTCCACGCCCGCCTCGTCTTCGGCGCCCGCGTCGGCTACCACAAAACCGCCGCCAAACTCCGCGCCGACTCCGGCCGAGTTGACGCCTCCGGCTGGCACGCCCTCGCCTACGCCGGCTGGCAGTTCCCCCAGGGCACACGCTTCCACGCCGTCCTCCGCCACGCCTCCTACGACTACGACACCCGCCGCCACATCCTCTCCCCCGCCGTCATGGCCCCCGACCGCGCCGCCGCCCTCGGCTCCTATTACGATTACACCGCCGCCGGCTCCACCTCCGGCTCCTCCACCGCCGCCGCCCTCTCCCTCTCCCACGACTGGAAATTCGGCGCCCTCCGCGATTGGAAAACCGGCCCGATCGCCCTCCTCGCCGCCGAAAGCGTCACCGTGGACGCCTTCTCCGAAACCGGCACGGACAACGGCCCCCAGGCCGCCATGCGCGTCGGCAGGCAAATCCCCGAAAGCCTCCGCACCCGCCTCGGCTGGCGCCTCGGCTGGGAGGCCAGCGACCTCCTCGACAACTCCGCCTGGTTCCTCGACCTCCGCCTCGCCTGGCAGCGCGAGCACAGGGACACCGCCCGCCCCGTCACCGGCTCCTTCACCAACCCCGAATACGAAATCGCCGGCCCCGTCCGCGTCCTCGGCAACAAGCAGCCGCGCGACACCCTCGTCGCCGGCCTCGGCGTCCAATACCGCCACAGCCGCCGCCTCCGCGCCGCCCTTGCCTACGACCTTGAGACCGGCGCCCACGACACCACCCACACCGCCACCCTCTCCGCCACCCTCCGCTGGTGAGCCTCACGCGACCGTCCCGTATAACGAACTCGCCGTCGCCCGCTCCACGCGGACGTTCACCAGCCGCCCCGCCAGCCCCGGCGCGCCCTCGAAAATCACCACGCGGTTCCCGCGCGTCCGCCCCGTGAGCCGCGCCCCCGTCCGGTCAGGTCCCTCCACCAGCACCTCCTCGACCTTCCCCACCAGCCCCGCGTTCCGCCGCAGCGAGTTCTCCCGCAGCATCCCCAGCAAAACCTGGTTCCGCCGCTCCATCTCCGCCTCCGGCACCCGCCCCGGCAGCCCCGCCGCCGCCGTCCCGCCCCTCGGCGAGTATTTGAAAACATAGGCCATGTCGAAATCGCACGCGCCGAACAGCGCCCGCGTCGCCTCGAAATCCGCCTCCGTCTCCCCCGGAAAACCCACGATGACGTCCGTCGAGAGATACATCCCCGGCCTCGCCCGCCGCAGCGCGTCCACCACCGCCTTGTAGCGCGCCGCCGAATAGGGCCGGTTCATCGCCCGCAAAATCCGGTCGCTCCCGCTCTGCATCGGCAGATGCGCGCACTCGCACAACTTCGGCAGCCGCGCGAACGCCTCCACCAAATCCTCCCGGAACCCGCACGGATGCGGCGACGTGAACCGTATCCGCTCGATCCCCCCGATTTCGCCCACCCGCTCCAGCAGCCGCACAAACGGCGACACCCCGCCCTCCCTCGCCCGCCCGCGCCCGTAGCTCGTCACAATCTGCCCCAGCAACGTCACCTCCCGCACCCCGCGCGCCGCCAGCGCCCGGCACTCCGCCACAATCTCCTCCGCCGGCCTCGACCGCTCGTCCCCACGCGCCGACGGCACGATGCAGAACGAGCACCGCATGTCGCACCCTTGCTGGATGGACACGAACGCGCTCACCCGCGGCTGCCCGCCGCCGTCAAGATGCCCGCTCATCGCGCCCGCCCCCGGCTCCTCCTCCGTCTCCACAACCGTCCCGCCCGCCGGCAGCCCCGCCTCCCGCGCCACGCGCAACTCCTCCAGAATGTCCGGCACGCGGTGAAACTTCTGCGTCCCCACAATCAAATCCAGATCCGGCAGCCGCTCCAGCAACGCCGCCCCGCCGCCCTGCGCCACGCACCCCATCATGCCGACGACAAAGCCGGGCTGCCGCCGTTTCCGGTGCAGCAACCGCTCCGCCTTCCCGACCGCCTTCCGCTCCGCCGCGTCCCGCACCGCGCACGTGTTGAGCAGCATCACGTCGCACTCCTCCTCCGACGCCGCCAGCCGCCAGCCCCTCGCCGCCAGCGCCGCCGCCACCGCCTCGCTGTCGCGCTCGTTCATCTGGCAGCCGTATGTCTTGATGAAAACCCGGTTCACAGCCCCGTTGAAAAATCCCGCCACCGCCCGCGTCAACCGTCCTCACGCCACGGACGCCAGCGCGGGGGCGTTCCCGCCTCCCGGAACGGAGGCGACAGGAACGGTGTCCTTCAGCGCGACGCCGCTGGTGCCGAGCCGCGCGGCCTCCCGCAGCAGCCACGCCAGCTTTTGCGCGGCGCGCTCCGGCGGAATCCCCTCGGGCCGGATGTTGGAGACGCAGTTGCGGTCGGCGTCCGTGCTCGCGGGCGTCGGCGCGTGCGTGAAGTAGGCGCCAAGGCTGTCGGGCGCGCTCAAACCGGGTCGCTCCCCAAGCAGCATCAGGGTGAGGCGCGCGTTGAGCAGGACGCCCACCTCGTCCTGCAACTTCACCCGTCCGAGCGGCGCGATGAACACGGGGGCGACGCGCCAGCCGTCGGCTTTGAGCGGCGGCACCAGCGCCGCGAGCAGGGCGGGCGCGTGGCGCGTGACGGCGCGCGCGGAGTGCCCGTCGCTCACAACGATGGCGAGGTCAACGCCGGCGGCGTCGCGGAGGCGCGCGAGGCGTTCGCGGGAGGGCGCGTCAAGCTGCCGTCCGAGGTCGGGGCGCAGGAGAAACTCGCGCTTGTCGCGCGCGGCGGTGGCAAGCCGTTCGCTGGCGAGGCCGAGCCCGGCGAGGCTCGCGGCGAGGGTGTCGGCGTCGAGCGGCTCGCGGACGGCGTCGCGGGCGGCGGCCTGCGCGAATCGGAAATCGAGGAGGGAGGCGGTGCGCTGGCTGCCTCCGGCGCGCCCGATGCCGATGCGGGCGGCGGTGTGTTCGCGGAGGGCGGCCCAGGGGGCGGCGGCGGTTGGCGCTTGCGTGGCATTTTCCCCGATAACGTGTTCCATGCCGCGGACGCTGACGCCGTCCGCCGCGCCCCGGCAACGGCAATCATTCCGCCCCCAAAAAATCCCGCGCAAAGGCGCAAACCGGCGTCCGTCACAAGTTGCCGCGGGAGCGGCGGACGCGCCGCCCCCGTTGCCGGCGCGCCTTGCGAGGCATGCGGAGAAGCCGCTTGAAAAGGAGCGCGCCCGCCGGGCCGTTTCTTACTGTCACGACGCCTTAATTCTTGATTTCCAATTTCCCGTGTTCCTCCCCGCCATGAAAACCGCGCCC
>JAISTY010000012.1 GCA_031272375.1 Opitutaceae bacterium
AGCACTCCGCCGCCGCCTCCGGCAACCTCGTCCTCTCCGGCGGCGTGTTCACCTCCAACTTCCTCTCCCTCGGCCGCGCCGCCCTCGCCGGCTCCAACGCCTCCCTCGTCGTCACCGGCAACGCCTCCTTCAACGTCCCCGGCATCCTCTCCGCGGGCACCGGCTCCAACGCCTCCAACTCCTACTCTCTCAACTTCGACCCCGCCGCCACCGCCGCCGTCGCCGACAACGGCGGCCGCGCCTCCGCCCTCTTCTCCGGCGACAGCCGCTCCGCCATCGGCCGCCTCGTCCTCTCCATGAACAACCCCGCCGTCCCCTCCTCCGCCACCCTCTCCGGCAACGCGCAGGTCTCCGCCGCCTCCCTCGAAATCGCCGACGCCGCCTCCCTCGTCTTCGACATCACCGGCCCCGCCGACACCGCCGCCCTCCTCCTCGCCACAACCCCCGTCAACACCGCCGGACAAGCCGCCGTCACCGGCAACATCCTCGTCTCCCTCGACGCCTTCGCCCCCTCCGGCGGCGGCACCTTGTCCCGCGTCCTCCTCTCCCACTGGGACCCCTCCCCGCTCCCGCCCCTCGCCGGACGCGAACGCTTCGACGCCACCACCGCCGCCAACCTCTCCAACCCCGCCTGGCTCGCCGAACGCGGCATCCGCTCCACCCCCGCCCTCTCCTGGCAAACCGCCCCGCTCCTCCCCGCCGACGCCCCCTCCGGCCACCGCCACACCCTCGTCCTCACCCTCGACTTCGCCGCCGCCCCCGCCCTCGACCTCCCCGCCGAAATTGCCGTCAACGCCGGCCTCCCCGTCACCCTCTCCGCCAACGCCACCGGCGCCGCCCCGCTCTCTGTCGAATGGCGCAAGACAGGCTCCCCCGAAGTCCTCGCCACCGGCCCCTCCTGGTCGTTCACCCCGCGCGCCGCCGACGCCGGCCCCCACACCGTCACCGCCTCCAACGCCCACGGCTCCGCCTCCGCCTCGTTCACCCTGACGGTCAACCCGGACACCCCGCCCGCCTTCGCCGACAACCTGCCGCCGGCCCTCTTCATCCCCGCCGGCTCCTCCGCCTCCCTCACAGCGTCCGTCAACGGACGCCACCCGCTCGCCTTCCAATGGTTCAAGGACGGCGTCGCCATCCCCGGCGCCACCGCTCCCACTCTCGACCTCGCCGCCAACGGCTCCGGCGCCTACCACCTCACCGTCACCAACGACCTCGGCGCCACCTCCTCCGCCACCTGCGTCGTCACCACCGCCGCCCCCGCCGCCTTCCTCTGGGTGCCCTCCTCGGGAAACGCCGTCACCGCCCCCGAAATGACCCTCTCCTCCGCCTCCAAAATCCAGGCCGCCGCCCACCTGCCCGCCGCCGACCCGGACGCCGCGCTCTCCGAGGACAACAAACCCCTCCCCATCCTCCTTGCCCCCGGCGAAACCGCCGAATTCGCCTGCGACCTCTCCGTCCTCCCGCCCGCCGCCCCCGCCGCCTTTTCCGTCCTCCTCGCCGGCTCCGGCGGCAACTTGTCCAACCTCATCCTCCCCGGCCCCGCCGCCTCCGCCGCCAACCCCTCCGTCGGCTCCGCCGGCTACGGCGTCCGCTTCTCCAACACCCCCTCGGCGGCGGCTTCTCTCCTCCGACGCCGCGACAACGCCCGCGACGGCGGCTCCAACGCCCCACTCCTCACCGCCGACACCAACCTCCGCCTCCCCTCCGCCCTCGACCTCTCCCCCGAAAACGCCTCCGCCGCCCTCCCGACTCTCTCCCCCGGCGACACCCTCCGCCTCCGCCTCTCCATCAAACGCCTCGACCCCGGCACCGCCGACCTCTCCGCCTCCCTCTCCGGCGGCCCCATCCCGACCGACGCCCCCATCCTCCTCCACTCCACCCACACCGCCACCGACACCGACCCCGCCGTCCACGCCTTTGACACCATCGCCTTCGCCCTCGACCCCGCCGGTGCCGCCGCCTCCCTCAAAATCTCCAACATAACCTGGAGCCGCGACCCCGTCCCCGACGCCGCCCCCATTGTTCTCCCGCGCGGCGACCTCACCGTCCTCGAAGGCGCCCCCGCGACCTTCACCGCCTCCGTCCGCTCCGAAACCGCCTTCGCCTGCGCCCTCGTCAAAGTCGTCAACGGCGCCGAAACCACCGTCGCGCAAACCGCCGCCGGCCTCTCCGGCCTCGACGACTCCGCCCCCTGGCTCGGCCCGATCGCCGGCGTTTCCATCACCCTCCCCGCCGTCACCGCCGCCGACGCCGGCGATTACCGCCTCGTCGTCACCAACGCCTCCGGCGAAACCCGCTCCGACCTCTTCCGCCTCGCCGTCGCCCCGCCGCCCGCCTTCTCCGTCAACACCTTCTTCCGCGACAACGCCGTCCTCCAGCGCGGCGAACCCATCCCCGTCTGGGGCCTCGGCGCCCCCGGCGCCACCGTCACCGCCACCCTCGAAAACGCCGGCTCGACCGTCGCCTCCGCCTCCGCCGTCGTTGACGCCACCGGCTTCTGGCTCGTCCGCATCCCCGCCCAGCCCGCCATCGCGACGCCGCTCGCGTTGACCGTCTCCGACACCGCCGGCGGCTCGTTCGCCTTCTCCAACCTCCTCGTCGGCGACCTCTGGCTCTGCGGCGGCCAGTCCAACATGAACCGCGAGCTGAAATACACCTCGAACTACGCCGCCGACGCCGCCGACGCCGTCAACTGGCCCAACATCCGCCTCTACTACGCCACCCGCGCCTCCGCCGCCGAACCCTCGGAAACCAACACCGCCCCCGCCTGGGAACTCCTCACCCCCGCCCAAATCGCCAACCGCACCGCCATCGGCTACCTCTTCGCCCGCACCCTCGCCAAAACCACCCACGCCAACATCCCCATCGGCATCCTCGACCTCTCCCGCGGCGGCAGCCCCGCCCAAATGTGGTTCCAAAACGGCAAACTCGCCGCCCTCGGCTACACGGACGCCGCCCGCGCCGCCGCCGCCTCCGGCTCCTACTACAACGCCATGATCCACCCCGTCCGCCGCGTCCCCCTCGCCGGCGTCCTCTGGTATCAGGGCGAATCCAACGCCTACGCCCCCTCCAGCGAACTCCACGACCTCTATTATTCCCTCTTCCCGGATCTGATCCGCCATTGGCGCGATGACGTCTTCAACCGCCCCGCCCTCCCCTTCTACTTCGTCCAGCTCGCCAACTACGCCAACGACACCGACTACGTCGCCGTCCGCGACGCCCAGCAACAAACCCTTTCCCTCCCCAATACCGGCATGGCGCTCGCCCTCGACATCGGCCTCGAGCACGACCTCCACCCGCCCGACAAGGCCACCGTCGCCCTCCGCCTCGCCCTCCACGCCTTCAAAAACAATTACAACATCCCCACCCTCGCCGACGGCCCGCGCCTCGCCGACGCCACGGTTCTCCCCGGACAAGCCGCCGCCACCCTCGCCTTCGCCAACACGCAAAACCTCACCCTCCTCGCCCAGACCCTCAACGCCACACTCCCCGGACCCGAACGCCCCGCCTTTGAACTCGCCGGACCCGACGGCGTCTTTCACCTCGCCACCGCCGCCGTCTCCGCGCCGGACACCCTGACCGTCGCCTCCCCGCAGGTCTCCGAACCGAAACAGGTCCGCTACCTCTGGCACAACACCCCAGCCGCCCTCCTCTACAACCGCATCCCCAGCCCCGTCCCCGGCGAACCCGCCATCTGGCTCCCCGCACCGCCCATCCGCCCCACTCCACTGCGCGCCGTCTCCTTCAACGACCCCGCCTCCCTCGCCCAGGACGACCTCCTCGCCTACGCCCTCATCCCCGGACCCGACGGCGTCCTCCCCGAAACCGGCGGCGACTTGTCCCACCTCCCGCAAACCGCGCTCTCCGACGGCACCTTGTCCCTCACCTTCACTCCCGCCCGCGCCGGCTTCACCTACGAGCTCCAGCGCAGCACCGACCTCCAAAACTGGACGACCCTCCACACGATAACGACGCCCGCCGCGCTTCCCGTCACCCTCCCCGCCGACCTCCCCGTCGCCACAACCCCGCGCCAGTTCCTCCGCCTCAAAATCACCCCGCCTCAAAAATGACAGGCCCGCATCCCCGCCGCCATCCCTCCGAGACTTGTTTCCGAAACGGCGGAGTGAAAAAGAGGCTCACACAAAGGCACAAAGACACAAAGCCTTCGCCCGCCATGTTTTTAAGTCTTAAGTCTTCGCTCCCTCACCCGCGGCCAAATGCCGCCATCGCAGCCGTCAGGAGGCGTAGGGAGTGATCTTGGTGATGGTGTAGGTTTCCTCGGACTGGCCGATTTTGACCGACGCCTCGTCGCCCGCCTTTTTGCCAAGCAACGCGAGACCAAGGGGGGTCTTGTAGGCGATGATGTTGCGCTCGGGATCGCTGTCCCAGGCGCCAAGAATGGTGTAAGTGACCGGCTTGCCGGTGGATTTGGTGGCAAGCTCGACAATGCTGCCGACGCCAACCTGCCCGGCGGTGGTGTCCTTGAACTCCGTGATGCGGGCGCGGGTGAGGTCGCGTTCGAGCTGGGCTTTCTGCGCCATGAGGACGGCCTGGTCCTGCTTCGCCATTTTGTATTCGGAGTTTTCGCGCAGGTCGCCGTGCTCGCGGGCCGCGGCGATGGCTTTGGAGTTCTCGGGGATCTTCTTGGAGACGATGGTCTCGTATTCGGCGCGCTTGCGGTCGTAGGACTCGCGCGAGACGAGGAGTTTCTCCTCCTTGGACTCGGCGTCGCTGGCGACGATGGACTGGATGTTGGGGAAGAGTTTGATGAAGCGCGCGAGGAGGGACTTCTTGGTGAGTTCCTCGAAGCCCTGGTTGAGCATGAGGGTGTTGGCGAGGTCCCGGGCCGTCTCGGGGTCGGCGGTGGAAAGGAGGTCGGGGATGAGTTCGGTGTCGTCGCTCAAAATTTCCGCGAGGGGGATGCGGCGGGTGGTGGCGGACTGGAGGGCCTCGTAGTCAATGGCGTAGAAAACGGCGTTGAGGAGGCGGGGGGAGATGAGGTCGTTGAGGAGGCGGGCGAATTTCTTGGAGTGGCGGTTCTTGACGATCCAGTGGAGGACGGGCGCGCGAAGGTTCTGCTCGATGAGCCAGCGTTTGAGGGTTTCGGCGAGCTGCTCGGAGTGCTCGTTCCCAATGAGGAAGTTGATGCATTCGGTGGTGAACTTGCCCTGGCTGACCTTGAGGAGGGCGAGGGTGCAGTCGAGGTATTCTCCGGGGTGCGCGGAGCGGACGAGTTCGAGGAACTCGGGTTGGAAATTGACGGGGATTTTCTCGGCGAGACCGGCGAGGTCGCGGGTGTTGGAGACAAGCTCGGCCTGGGTGGGGGAAAGAGCGGAGGCGTCGGCGCCGAGGAGGTCGGCAAGGGCGTCGCGGATGAAGGCGCCGTGAAGCCGTTCGGCAGGGGTGAGTTGTTTGCTGCCGCGGACCTGCTCGGTGAGCTTGGTGAGGAGGGGGTTGAGGTCGGACTTGGTGTTTTTGATGCCGGGGACGGAGAGGAGTTTTTCGGCGACGAGGATCTGGCGGCGGGCGGAGCGGGTGTGGGTGAAGGCCTCGATCAGCTCGTCCTCGGCGGAAACGGGTGTGTCGCGCAGGACGTAAAGCTCGGTCTTTTTGGCGGGAGTGGTGATGCGGGGGTCCTTGGCGATCTGCTTCTTGGCGGCGGACCACCATTTCTTGAATTTCTCCGGCCCAAGGATTTGGGCGAGAGTGATTTCGAGGTCTATGGCGGAGGTGGCGTGGTTGGGGTAGGCTTCGAGGCCCTCGGCGACGAGCTGGGCGGGATCATCCTCGATGAGGGCGGCGATTTTCTTGGGTTCGGTGCGGTTGCGGACGAGGAGGTGGTTTTCGGGGAGGATTTCGAGGGTTTTGACGCAGAAGCCGGGGTCCATCGGGTGGTTCTTTTTGCCGGGAAAATCAATGAGAAGCTTCTGGGCGGCCTCGTCGTAGGACTTGATCTGGCCGAAGCCCCAGCTGCGGTGGATGCAGTAGGCGCCGTCCTGCATGGCTTCGAGGCGGGCTTTGGCGGCCTTGAGGGCGGGGTTTTTGGAGATAAGGGCGGAGATGGCTTCCTTGTTCATGATAAAGTTTCGTGGCGTGAACCGGTGATTTGAAGGGCGGCGGCGGCGGCTTGTCGAATTGTTTTTGGGAAGGGCGCCGGGCGGCGCCGCCCCGCGTGGCGCCAGGCGTTTTTCCGGCGCGGGTCAGGCCTTGGCGGGCGCGGCGGCGGCTTGTGGCACCGGGCGCGGACGGGCGAGGAGGTCTTTCGCGGTGAGGAGCGCCATGCCGCAGAAGGCGGCGGCCTTGACCGCAAGGACAATGGCGATGCCGGTGTCGCCCTCGTCGAGGAAATGGACCATGCCCCAGAGCATCAAGGCGCCGTAGAGGAGTTCCACCACGGTGATGGCGGCGAAGATCGAGCGGGCGCGAAGGCGTCCAAGGACGGAGCCGACGTGGAGGCGTTTGCCGCCTTTCGGGGTGCGGACAAACTCGCCGCCGCGAAGAAAAAGGCCCTCGACGACGGCGAAACAGCAGGAGACGGAAAGGGCGAGGCCGAAGGCGAGCATGAGGGGGGAGGTGAGGAACCAGAGGGCGGCCTCGCGCCACTCGCGGCGGCGGAGATATTGGGCGGTGATGTAAAAGACGGCGGTGCCGCAGCCGAGAAGGAGGACGGTGAGGGGGTCGAAGGCGTTCCAAAAACCGGTGAAAACACCCTCGTCACGGAGGACAAGGTAGGGGACGAAGAGCAGCGCGAAGGCGAGGAGGACGGGATGGACAAGGCCGACGAGGAGGTGGGAGACGGCCTCGGTCTTGACCTTGAGGGGGAGCCGGGCGGCGAGGACGTCGCGAAGCTGGCGGCGGGCGACCTGCATGGCGCCCTTGGCCCAGCGGCGTTGCTGCGACTTGAAGGCGGTCATGTTCTCAGGGAGCTCGGAGGCGACCGCGTAGTCGGGCAGATAGACGAACTTCCAGCCGCGAAGCTGCGCGCGATAGGAGAGGTCGAGATCCTCGGTGACGGTGTCGGCGCTCCAGCCGCCGGCGTCCTCAAGGGCGGCGCGGCGCCAGATGCCGGCGGTGCCGTTGAAGTTGAAAAAGCGTCCCGACGCGTGGCGCGCCTCCTGCTCGATGACAAAGTGGGCGTCGAGGAAGATGCCCTGGAAGCGGGTGACGAGGGAGGCGTGGCGGTTGGCGAAGTCCCAGCGGGCCTGGACGACGGCGATTTTGGGGTCGGCGAAGCGGGGCATGAGGGTTTCGAGAAAGCCGGGTTCGGGAAGGAAGTCGGCGTCGAAGATGGCGAAAAACTCCGCGTCGGAGAGGGTCATGCCGTGGGCGAGGGCACCGGCCTTGTAGCCGCCGCGGTCGGGGCGGCGGATGTGGCGGACGGCGGCGGCGCGGTCGGGGCGGGCGGCCAGCCAGTCGGCGACACTGGCGGTGGTGTCGTCGTCCGAGTCGTCGAGGATCTGGATTTCAAGCTTCCCGGCGGGCCAGCGGATGGCGGTGACTTTTTCGAGAAGCTGGGTGACGACGAGGGGCTCGTTGTAGAGCGGGCATTGGATGCAGACCTTCGGGGCGCGCGCGGGGTCGAGGGGGGGCGGCGGCGGGCGGCGGCGGCTGTGGCGCGCGTAGAGGTAGATCATTTTGAGCCGGTGGACGGCGAAAAACATCATTCCGATGAGGACTGCGGCGTAGGCGATGGAGAGGATTTCTTTCATGCGGAGCGGGCGGCCTGTCGGGGCGCCGGCGAAAAGGGGGCGCAGTGGAGGGAGGACGTTGGGAAATTACAAGGACGGAGTAGGCACCGGAGGGGGCGGGACAACCCGCCGCCTCACGCGGAGCTGAGTTCGGCGGAGCGGGCCGCGGCGGCGGCGACGGTTTCGGCGACAAGGGCGCGGAAGCCGCGTTTTTGCATGACTTGCAGCCCGGCGTAAGTGGTGCCGTTGGGGGAGGTCACCTGGTCGCGCAAGTCCTCCGGCTCCGCGCCGGTCGCCGCCATGAGCTTGGCGGCGCCGAGGATTGTCTCGACGGCGAGTTGCTGCGCGGCGTCGCGGTCGAGGCCGAGGGCCGCGCCGGCCTCGCGGAGGGCGGCGGCGAACTCGAACACATAGGCGGGGCCGCTGCCGCTGAGGCCGGTGATGGCGTCGAGCCGGTTTTCCGGGACGGCGACCTGCCTGCCGAGGGCGCCGAGGATGGCGAGGGCGTCGGCGTGGTCGGCGTCGGAAAGCGGTCGGGCGGAGCACCAGCCCGTGATGCCGGCGCCGATGGCTCCGGGGGTGTTGGGCATGGCGCGGATGATGTTGCGGGCGTCGGGGAATGTCCGCGCGAGGACGGCGGTGGTCTTGCCGGCGAGGATGGAGAAAACGAGTTTGCCGGCGGCAAGGGCGGGGACGGCGGGGTCGAGCGCGGCAAGCTGCTGGGGCTTGAGGGCGAGAACGACGATGCCGGCGCCGTCGAGAAGCTCCGCGGGGGTCCGCGCGAGGCGGATGCCCGTGGCCTGCGCGAGTTGTTGCGCGGTGGTGTCCGCCGGGGAGCCGATGCAGGCGAGGTCGGCGGGGGGGCGGACGTTGTTGTTGAGAAGGCCGCGGACGATGGCGGAGGCCATGCGGCCGGCCCCGATGAAGGCGATTTTGCTCATGCGGGGAGAAGAGGACAGGAGGCGGCGGGAGGGCAACAGGACTTTGGCGGCGGGGCGCCCGCCTCACTCCACGACGGTCTCGACCGCGATCCGTTCGACGCGTGGGCCGCCGGCTCCGGAGACCGTGCAATCAATGGCGTCGGAGTTCTCAATCAGCTTGAGAAAACGGTTCAGGGGCCAGGCGGCGACCGGCTCCCCGTTGAGGGCCGTCACGCGGTCGCCGAGGGCGAGTTTTTTCCCGGCGTCCGAGCCCGGGCGCAGCCCCGCCACGCGCCATTCGGGGCGGCTTTTGCTGAAAACAACGCCGCAGTTCCGCACCGGCGGAAAGGTCACCGGCGCGCGCGCGTCCCCGCGGAAAAACACCGCCCGTTCGTTCCGCTGGTCGAAGGTCACCCGGAAATGCTTCAGTATCTCGCAGCCGACGGACGAGAGGTCGCCCGTGATTTCCACAATCGGGCGCTCGAACCGCTCCCCGCCAAGCTCAAGGGTGTTCGCCAGCCGTCCGAGTTTCTGGACGCGGTTGCCGGAGAGGGTGGCGACCCAGTTGCACCTCCGGGGAATGCTCGTCAGGCGCACCTTGCGCATCCCGGCGGGGTTCAGCTTCAGCGCGCCGTCGTTTCCCGAATCCAGCAGCGCGGCGAAAACCTCGCCGTCCAGCCGCACCGGCGCCAGCGGCACGCGCCGGGAGTTGTCAAAGGCCACCACCGTCCCCGCGCGGTCGCGCCCGTCGGCGCGCTCCGCCGCCCCGTCGTGCGCGGCGACGGCCACGCGGGAGCCGGGGTAGTCGAGCGTCAGCAGCACGTCGGCGAAGACCGGAAAGCCGAGGATGCCGTCAACACGCACGCCCATGTGGGCCGAAAGCGCCTCGGCGTCGCCCACGAGCGCGGGCACGTCCCGGAACAGCGCCGTCGCCAGCCGGATGCGCGGAATCGTCACCCGCCGCAAAAGCGCGGATTCCCCCTCGTGCCCCGGCGAGAGGCGCAAGAAGGGGCGGCGGTCGCCCTCCGCGCCGCGCGCCCCGTTCGCGGCGGCGAATGCCTCCGTCACCACCGTCACCGACGAGCCGGTGTCTATCAGGAAGGTCCACGGCCCTTTCTCGTCCCACGCGACCGTGATCAGCATCATGTTCCCGACCAGCCGCGCGGGGAGCGACACCGGCGGTTGCGTCGCGCGGACGGCGCACGGCGACACAGCCAGCAGCGCCAGCGCCGCGCGCAACAGGCGCGCCCCCCGTTTCCAGGAGCCGGGCCTCACGCGCGCGCCGCCTCCGCCAGCGTTTCCGCGGCCTCCATCAACGCCTCCGCGAGCGTCGGATGCGCGTGCATCGTCCGCGCGAGATCCGAAACCGTCGCCCCCAGCTCCAGCGCCAGCGACAGCTCCCCGGCCAGCTCCGCCACCCCCGCGCCGATCAGCCGCGCCCCCAGCAGCCGCCCGCTCCCCGCCTCGCAGATCAACTTCACAAAACCCTCCGTCTCGCCCGACGCCACCGCGCGCCCCGACGCCGAGAACGGAAACTTCCCCGTCCTCACCGCGCGCCCCGACGCCCGCGCCTCCGCCTCCGTCATCCCCACCCCCGCCACCTCCGGATGGCAGAACACGCACGCCGGCACGGCCCCGGCCTTCCGCGCGGCGCCGCCGAACATCCCATTGACCGCGTTGACCGCCCCGAACGACGCCGCGTGCGCCAGCAACGGCCCCCCCGTGACGTCCCCCGCCGCGAAAACCCCCTCCACGCTCGTCCGCCCGCCTTCGTCCACCTTCAAAAATCCCCGCTCCGTTTCCGGCGACAAGCCGCCGCCGAACACGCCCTCCAGCGCCGGCTCGACGCCCGCCGCCACCAGCCACCTCCGCCTCCGCCTCCCCGCGGCCCGACTCCGAGACCAGCTCCACCCGCAGCGCCGCCCCCGTGTCCCGCGCGTTCCCGCAGCGCGTCCCCGTCCTCACCTCGATCCCCTGTTTTTCCAGCGAACGCCGCAGCGCCGCCGACACGTCCGCGTCCTCCGCCGGCAACACCGCCCCCGCCATCTCCACCAGCGTCACGCGGCTCCCCAGCGTGTTGAAAAGCCACGCGAACTCCACGCCGACCGCGCCCGCGCCCGCCACGATCACCGAGGCCGGCAACGCCTCCAACGCCAGCGCCTCCCGCGATGTCAGCACCCGTTTCCCGCCCCCGCGCAAGGGCTCCGGCACGCGCGGACGGCAGCCTGTCGCGACGAGGATTTTTTCCGCCCGCAACACCTCCGTCGCGCCGTCCGCCCCCGTCACCTCCACCCTTCCGGGCGCGGCGACCCGCCCCGTCCCCGCGCGCAGCGCGACGCCGTGTTTTTTCAGCAGAAACCCCAGCCCCGCGCCCAGCCGCGCCACCACCTCCCGCGACCGCGCCGCCATCCGCGCGTAGTCAAAGGACACCCCGCCGGTCTCCACGCCGAAAAGCCCCGCACGCCTCGCCCCGGCAAAACAGGCCGCCGACGCCAGCAACGCCTTCGTCGGGATGCACCCGCGGTTGAGGCAGGTTCCGCCCGCCTTGTCCGCCTCGACGACCGCCGCGCGTCTGCCGAGTTTGGCCGCGCGAATCGCCCCCGAGTAGCCCGCCGGCCCCCCGCCAATCACCACCAAGTCGTAAGTATTGTCAGCCACGTTGAAAAAAAAGGGCGCGCAAAGTCGCCGCGCCGCCGTCCCCCGTCAAATCCGAAACCCGCCCGGAGACCCGATCCCTATTCCCTGCTTGACACCCCGCGTTCCGCCGGGATTTTCCGCGACCCTTCCAACACATGAGCACCGAACCGCAACCACAGCCGCAAAGCCTCTCGCCCGACCAGTTCCCGATGACCCAGCCGCAAATGATGAGCCGCTTCGTCACGGACACCGGCAAGATCCTTCCACGCAAATACACCGGCCTCTGCGCCCGTCACCAGCGCGCCGTCACCAGGACCCTCAAACAGGCCCGCAACAACCTCCTCGCCCAATAAGGCGCGCGGGAGCGTCGCGGCGGCAACGGGCCGGAGCCTCTCGCCCCGGCCTTTTTCATGCCCGGAACCCGACCCGCCGCCGCGCCCGCCCGCTCC
>JAISTY010000013.1 GCA_031272375.1 Opitutaceae bacterium
GCCGCCGCCCACACCGCCGCGCCCAACAGGATTTTTTTCAGCATAAGCAAATGGGTTTCGTCCCACGGGCTTGTTTCAAACGCCCCCGCCGTCAAGCGCGCCCAGCGCACGCCGGGTCAGGGGAGGACGGGTTCGCCGGCGAGGAAGGTGTGTTTGACGCGTCCGCGGAGTCGGGCGCCGTGCCAGGGGCTGTTGGAGGACTTGCTGGCGCCTTTTCGGGCGTCGTAGGTCCAGCGCTCATTGGGGTCGAAGAGGCAGATGTCGGCGGGGGCGCCCTCGGACAAGGTGCCGCAGGGGAGGCCGAGGACGCGGGCGGGCTGGCGCGTCATGAGGTCAACGACTTTGGCGAGGGGGAACTTGCTCTGGCGGTGGAGGGTTTCGAGGGTGACGGCGAGGGCGGTTTCGAGGCCGATGATGCCGTTGGGGGCGAGGTCGAATTCCTTGTCCTTTTCGTAATTGGTGTGGGGGGCGTGGTCGGTGCTGACGCAGTCGAGGGTGCCGTCGCGAAGGCCCTCGATGATGGCGAGGCGGTCGGCCTCGGTGCGGAGGGGCGGGTTCATTTTGAAGTTGGTGTCGTAGCCGGCGAGGGCGTCGTCGGTGAGGGCGATGTGGTGCGGGGTGGCCTCGGCGGTGACGGGGGCGCCGCGTTCCTTGGCGCGGCGGAGGATGCCGACGGAGTGGCGGGAGGAAATGTGCTGCATGTGGACGCGGGCGCCGGTGCGCTCGGCGAGAATGACGTTGCGGGCCACGATCACGTCCTCGGCGGCGTTGGGCCAGCCCTTGAGGCCGAGTTTGAGGGACATAAGGCCCTCGTTCATGACGGCGCCGGCGGTCATGGAGTGATCCTGGCAGTGGTCCATGACAACGAGGTTGAACATGCGGGCGTATTCGAGGGCGCGGCGCATGAGTTCGTTGGACTGGACGCAGTCGCCGTCGTCGGTGATGGCGACGACGCCGGATTTTTTGAGGGAGCCGATGGGCGCGAGGGTCTGGCCTTTCATGCCGACGGTGATGGCGCCGGTTGGGAGGACGCGGATGACGGCGGTGCGGGCGATGGAGTCCTTGATGAGCTGGATGGTGCCGGCGGTGTCGGCGACGGGGGAGGTGTTGGGCATGCAGACGACGGTGGTGAAGCCGCCGGCGGCGGCGGCGTGGGAGCCGGTCGCGATGGTTTCCTTGTGGGTCTGGCCGGGTTCGCGGAAGTGGACGTGGATGTCCACGAGGCCGGGGCAGGCGACGAGGCCGGCGGCGTTGATTTTGCGGGCGGCCTTTTTTTCCGCCGGGGAGAGGGAGGCGGTGATTTTGCCGTCGCGGGCGAAGAGGTCGCCGGCGGCGTCGCGGTTGTTGGCGGGGTCAATGACGCGGGCGTTGGAGATCCAGAGGGTCGGCATGATTGGGGCGAGAAATGGGCGCGGGGCGGGCCGTCCGGCAACGTTGAAAACTCACGCCTTGGGGCGGAGGGACAGGACGAACAGGAGCGAGGAGCCGGGGAGTTTGCCGGGCAGGAGCCTGTGCTCGCACCAAAAGAGGAACGCGAGGAGGCGGTGCGCCAGGAGCGCGGCGCGTCCGCGCGGGGGCGTTATCCGCTCGCTCCGTTTCCGCCCCGCCAAAAGGAGCAGCCGGGCGGGAAGCCACAGGGCGTGGAAAAAATGGGAGCGGCGCAGGAGCGTCCCGCCGGCGGCGTCCGCGAGGGCCTGGACGGAGTTGAAGTCGTGGCGGAGGAAGTGGCCGTTAAGTTCGTCCCAGTTTGACCAGAGGGACATCCGCGCCGGGACGGTTGCCATGACAAAGGCGGCGTTGGGAAAGGCGGCGCGTGTTTTTTCCAGAAAGCCGGCGGGATCCGGCAGGTGTTCCAGCACGTCCAGCAGCAGGAGGTAGCGGAAGCCGCGGCGCTCGGCTTCGGGAAGCGCGAAGGCGTCGGTTCCGGCGCGCACAAAATTTTCCGCGCCGGCGACGGGGCTTATGGGAGCCAGTTCGACGCCGCGGACCTCAAAGCCGCGCGCCCGCAGGGACGCCACGACCACGCCGCGCCCGCAGCCGATTTCCAGCCCCCCCCCCCCGGCGTTCATGGACAACGACTTACGTAATTCGTCGGCGATGATGCGGTTGCGCGCGAGCGTCCAGTAATGATGTTGCACGCCGTCGGGGTAGATGGCGTCAAACTGTTCCTTTGCGAAGGCGGTGTCCGGCGGCGGATTTTTTCGGCGGGCGTTCATGGTGGGCGGGGCGGTTGGCCGCTCACGGATTTTTCGCGGGGGGCGTGGGGGCCGGCGGCGGCGGCGGGACGCGTTTCAGGATGTGGATGCCCTCGATGTTCGGGTCGTAGCCCTTCACCGGTTTGAACGTCCGCCAGAATAATTCCGGGCGGTGCGTCGGGAGCCAGTAGCAGTCGAGGACGGCGACGCGCTCGTAGTTCATTTGCGGGCTGTTGAGTTTTTGGAGCGTCGGGACCAGCCATTCCCATAGGACGGGACCGAAGCAAATGATGTAGTCCGGCGGGACGCGTCCCATGTAGAATTTCTCCGAGAGGTGTTTCAGATCCTCGCGCGGCGGCCATTGCAGCTGCCAGCCATACACCGGCCCCGGCGAGAGGGGCACCAAGGCGTGGGCGCAATACCAGGGCAGCACCCAGACGAGCGCGTTTTCGGGGATGTTTTTGTCTATGTAATTTCGCGTGAGCCGGTAGGGGTCCACGCGGGCGTCCGCCAGCTCGCATAGGTAATCGGCCAGCGTCGAACGCAGGCCGTGGCGCAAGTCGCCGGAGTCCGGCGCGCGCTTTCCCGCGTAGGCGGTGCCGAGCACCCTGGGCCAGAGGGGGAAGCGCGCCTCCAGCAGGGGGCCGCCGCTGAGGAGGTTGGTGCCGAAGGCGAGCAGCGCCAGGGGCAGCGCGAAGCACCAGCGTCCGCGGGTCAGCAGCAGGAGGGTTCGCACGGAAATGAACACAAACAGCGCGATGAGCGGCACGACGTGGCGGACATCCGTGAAGATCCAGCCGCCGCCCTGTTGCGTGGCCGCCAGCGCCGCGATCGTGCAATAGACGAGCGCGCACAGCCACGCCCGCAGCAGCGGCCGGTCCTTTTTCCAAACCGCGACGGCCAGCGAGGCGAGCGCCAGCGCGCCGGGGATGAACTCGCAGGAACTCAAGTCCCGCCAGCGGTAGAGCCAGATCTGCGCGTGGTTCAGGAGCGACCATTCGCCGGTTGTCAGGCGGTCGGCGTCCTGCGTCAGCAAGGGATTGAAGCGCGAGAGGATCATGCCGCACACGAGCGCCGCCGGCGCGAGCGCCGCGACAAGCCGCCGCCAGTCCCCGCGGAGCCGCCGCCGTTCAAAGACGGCGTAATCCACCGCGAGGGTGCCGAAGAGCATGGCGAAATTCACAACGTTGGAGGCGAACAGGCCGATGGAGGCGAGGGACAGGCCGATTAAGAAACGCCGCCCGCCATTCCGGTTCAGATAACAAATCACAACGAGGATGCTGAACAGCAGCGCCAGCGAATAATAACGCGCGGAGCGGCAATGGAGGATGAGGGACACGTTACCGATCAACGCGAGGCACGCCAGGACTTGCGCCATGCGGGAGGGCTGGAAACGCCAGAGACCCCACAGCAGCGCGATGACGGACAACAGGCCGCACAAGGCGAAGGGGAGGCGCAGGGCGGTCTCGTTCTGCCCGAAAAGCAGGACGAAGGGGGCGACGACATAGGGCGGCAGGGGCGGCGCGTGGACGTTCCGGCCCTTATGCAAAATGCGGGCGTTGGCATCGTAGCCATACATGTTTTTGCCGCCGTCAACGGTCGCCGAGCTGATGTCGCCGCCCTGCAAAAGCGCCTTGGTTTGGAAGGCCGTCACCGCCTCGTCGTCCCAGAGCGCGTAGTGCCCCAGCCTGAAAAACAGGAGGAACGCGAACACCGCGAGCAGCAGGCCGACGGCAAGGCGCGGGTATTTTTCGGTGGCGGGCGGGTTGGGTTCGTGGCTATGGGCAGGCTCGGTGGCGCTCATGTGTGCCGCAGGTGGTGGTGACATAAGGGAGGCCGGGCAAGGAGGGAGTTGCAGGCGGAATGGGGCGGCGTGGCGGCGCGGCCTGCCGGCGCGGGTGTTTCAGGGGCGGGAGAGGATGCGTTGGTTGGCGATGGTGATGCCTCCCAGGAGGGCGCCGGTGATGCCGAGATAACCCTGGTCGGTGCCGCAGAGATGCAGGTTGGAAAGGAAGGTGCGGCCGTCGCGGATTTTTCGCGGTGAGCCGTAGATGGCGCCGTTGAGACGCCCGGTGAAGCGCACGATGGTTTTCGGGGTGAACATGTCGGTCGCGAGGGGCGCGAGGGCGGCGTCGTCAACGGGCGGGAGGAAGCGCCGCGCGGAGGTCTGGAGGCGGGCGAGGGCAGCCTGTTTTTGGAGGTGGTATTCGCCAGGCGGCAGCTTGTCCCAGAGGGCGTGGTTGGCGAGGCAGGTGCAGCGGAAGACGCCTTCGGGGAGGTCGCGCCCGCCGTAGTCGAAGTTGTTGGGGAAGCAGATGACGCCGGAGCGTGTGTCCACAAGCCCGGCGGCGGGTTCGTGGACGGGGTTTTGGGTTTCGTTGAAGAAGACGATGGTGTCGCCGGTCCAGGCCGGCGGCAGCTTGGGGAGGAGGGTGATGGTCTCGGCGAAGGAGAGCCGGCCGACGGGGTGCTCGGCGTCGGGCGGGGGGCGGAGGAGGCGGCCGGTCTCCGGCGCGCCGGCGGTGGAGAGGATGTGGTCGGCGGTGAGGGTTTCGCCGTTTTCGAGGACGAGGGCGGTGGCGCGGGCGGTGTCGTGGAGGATGGCTTTGACGGGGGTTTTCATGCGGCGCTCGCCGCCGGCCTCGCGGTATTTTTGGAGGAGGACGCGGATGATTTGGCGGACGCCCTCGAAGGGGCGCGCGAAGCCCTCAAGGTAGAGGGCGCGGAACATGATGGCGAACTGGGCAGCGTCCATGTCGCCCGGCGTGGGGCTGCCGTAATACAGGAGGGGGAGGAGGAGCATGTCGGCGAGGAGGGGGTCCGTGATGCGCCGGCGGATGATCTGGCGGGCGGAGAGGCCGGCGGGCGGGGCGGCCTCGAGGCCGGGGACGTCGGCGGCGAGGCGGCGGAAGGCGTCGGCCTGCGAGGGGAACTCGCGGGCGATTTCGGCTTCGAGGAGACCGATGTCGTTGGAGAAGCGGAGGGAAACGGGGGCGGCGGCGCCGAAGGTGACGCGGGATTGTTTCTGGGGGCGGAGGCCGAGTTCGTCGCGTTCGACGCGGAGCTGCCGGAGGATTTTCCCGAGGGGCGTGCCGCGGACGCCGGGGGGGACGAAGTTGGTCATGGCGTGGAGGCCGACGTCGAAGGGGCGTCCGTTGAGGGAGTAGAAACCGTTGAGGCCGCCGGGGGCGTTGTGGCGTTCAAGGATGACGACGCGCCTGCCGAAGTGGGCGAGGCGGATGCCGGCGGCGAGGCCCGACATGCCGGCGCCGATGATGGCGGTGTGGTAGTGGGAGGAGGCGTTCACCGGCTGGCGCGCTCGGCCTTTTTGCGCTCAAGGGCGCTCAATATTTTTTTGCGGAGGCGGAGATTGTGGGGCGTCACCTCGACGTATTCGTCGGGGGCGATGTATTCGATGGCGCGTTCGAGCGACATTCTCACGGGGGGCGTCAGCTGGATGCCCTTGCCCTCGCCCTGGGAGCGGAAGTTGGTCAGCTGTTTGGCGCGGACGGCGTTGACGGGAATGTCCTCCGCGCGCGGGTTTTCGCCGACGATCATGCCCTCATAGACCTCCTCGCCGGGGCCGACGAAGAGGCGCCCGCGCTCCTGGATGCCGTCGAGGGCGTAGGCGGTCGTCTCGCCGGCCTCGGTCGCGACAAGGGTGCCGGTGAGCCGCGTGGTGAAGTCGCCCGCCCAGGGGCCGTAGTGCTTGAAAAGGTGGCTCATGACGCCGACGCCGCTGGTCATGTTGACGAGGTCCACCTCGAAACCGATGAGGCCGCGCGTGGTGATGACGGCCTCGAGCATCGTGGTGGCGTTGTGCTTTTCCATGTTGGTGATCTGCCCCTTGCGGTTGGCGAGGTTTTGCATGACGGAGCCGACGCAGTCGTCGGGAACCTCGACCCAGAGGGTTTCAAAAGGTTCGAGGCGCTGGCCGTTGTCGTGTTTCTCGATGACGGTCGGGCGGGAGACGAGGACCTCGAAGCCCTCGCGCCGCATGGTTTCGACGAGGACGGCGATCTGCATGGCGCCACGGGCCTTGAGGCTGTAGGCGCCGGCGGTCTCGGTGTCCTCGACGCTGATGGAGATGTTGGTTTTGACCTCGCGGTAGAGGCGGTCGCGGAGCTGGCGGGAGGTGACGAATCTGCCGTCGCGCCCGACGAGCGGGCCGTCGTTGACGGCGAGGCGCATCTCAAGGGTGGGCGGGTCAATCTGGGTGAAGGGCAGCGCCTTGGCGTCCTCGGCGGCGGCGATGGTGTCGCCGATGTCAATTTCCTCGAAGCCGGAGACGCCGACAATGTTGCCGGCGACGGCGCGGCCGGCCTCCTGGGTGGCGAGGCCGCTGTATTCGAAAATCTTCGTCACCTTGCCGCGGGAGCGGGCGCCGTCGGCGTGGCGGATGCGCCAGAGCGGGTCGCCGACGCTGACGGCGCCGCCGAGGATTTTGCCGATGGCGATGCGCCCGACGTAGTCGCTCCAGTCAATGTTGGAGACGAGCATGTGGAAGGGCTGGTTGGGGCGGGAGAAGGGAGGGGGGACGTGCTCAAGGATGACGTCGAAGAGCGGCCCCATGCCGTCGCGCGGGTCGTCGAGTTTGCGCATCATGTAGCCGTCGCGGCCGGAGCCGAAGACGACGGGGGCGTCGAACTGCTCCTCGGTGGCGTTGAGTTCGAGGAGGAGTTCGAGAACCTTGTCATACATGGCGCGGGGGTCGGCGTTGTCGCGGTCAATCTTGTTGATGACGATGATGACCTTGAGGCCGTGGGCGAGGGCCTTGCGGAGGACGAAGCGGGTCTGGGCCTGGGGGCCGTCGTGGGCGTCCACGAGGAGCAGGACGCCGTCCACCATGCGGAGGGCGCGCTCGACCTCGCCGCCGAAGTCGGCGTGTCCGGGGGTGTCCACGATGTTGATGATTTTGTCGCCGTAATGGACGGAGGTGTTCTTGGCCTTGATGGTGATGCCCTTTTCGCGCTCGAGGTCCATGGAGTCCATGGCGCGCTCCTCGACGTGCTGGTTGGCGCGGAAGGCGCCGCCGGCCTGGAGGAGCTTGTCAACGAGGGTGGTCTTCCCGTGGTCAACGTGGGCGATGATGGCGATGTTGCGGATGTTCTGGTTCATGGTGTCGGAGGGAGGGGCGGCCCGCGTGGAAAAACCGCGCACGGTTGCCGGCGCCGCGCATGAGGCAACCCAAAACCGGGCGCGCCGGGCGGGCGGGCGTTGCGCGGCCCTTCCCGCGGGGGCGTTTTCCGTGCTTCCGTGCCCGGCAAAATCCCATACCCGTCCCCGTCTGATTTCACCGACATGATCCGCCTCCACGACTCCCTCACCCGTTCCCCCCGCGAACTGGCGCCCGCGCAACCCGACGGCGTTTTCCGTTTCTACAACTGCGGCCCCACCGTCTATGCCGCCGCCCACATCGGCAACTTCCGCACGTTCCTCGTCAACGACCTCCTCCGCCGCCTCCTGGAGCTTGAGTTCGGGCCGGGGCGCGTCCTCCACGTCCGCAACATCACCGATGTTGACGACAAGACCATCCGGCGCGCCCGCGAGGAGGGCCGCCCCCTCGGGGATGTCACGCGGCAATGGACGGAGAAGTTCCACGCCGACTGCGCCGCCCTCAACATGCTGCCGCCCCACCACGAGCCGCGGGCCACCGGGCGCATCGCCGACCAGGTAGACATGATCAACAGCCTCCTCGCGAAGGGCCACGCCTACACGGCGTCCGACGGCTCCGTTTATTTCAAAATCTCCAGCTTTCCCGATTACGGCGCCCTCTCCCGCGTCCGGGAGCGCGAACTCAAGCGCGGGGTTTCCGGCGCGCCCGCCGGGGCCGCCGACGCCGACGAAAAGGAGGACGGCACCGATTTCGCCCTCTGGAAGGCGGCCAAGCCCGACGACGGCCCCAACCGCTGGTCCGGACCGCGCGGCGCCGCCGAGGGGCGCCCCGGCTGGCACATCGAATGCTCCGCCATGAGCCGGGCGCTCCTCGGCCCGACGCTCGACCTGCACACCGGCGGCGTGGACCTGCTTTTCCCGCATCACGAAAACGAGATCGCCCAGTCGCAGTGCTGCAACGGCGTCACCTTCTCGCGCCACTGGTATCACAGCGAGCACCTCCTCGTTGACGGGCGGAAAATGTCAAAGTCCCTCGGCAACCTTTACACCCTCGACCAGCTGCGCGGCATGGGGCACCCGCCCGCCGTCCTCCGCTACGCGCTCCTCGCCGGGCATCCCCGCAAGCAGCTCAACTTCACCCTCGGCAGCCTCCACGCCGCCGGAAAGGCGCTCGCGACCCTCCGCAACTACCGCGCCCGCCTCGCGGAGCGCCCCGCCGCGGCCAACGCCCCCGCCGCCGCGGAACGCACGCCCTTTGACGCCGTCCTCGGCCACCTGCGCGACGACCTCAACACGCCCGCCGCCCTCGGCGCGCTCTTCACCATCGCCGCCGAAAAGCCGGCGTCCGCCTCGCTCGGTGAGTTCGACCGTGTCATCGGCGTTTTCGGCTTCGACCTCTCCGAACCGGAGCCGCGACAAGCCGCCGCGATCCCCGATGAGATCCGCCGCCTCGCCGGGCTGCGCTGGGCGGCGAAACAATCGAAAAACTTCGCCGAGGCCGACCGTCTCCGCGCCGAGATCGCCGCCGCCGGCTGGACGATGCTCGACGCCAAGGCGGACTACACCCTCGTTCCGAAAAAATAAGCCGCCGCCTCAATTCCAGGAACCGAGAAGGGCGATGATGGCGGGGACGTCGGGGCTGACGCCCGTGCGGACGTAATGGCCGGAGGTGCACACGCCGGTCGCGAGGCATTCCTCCGGTTGCAGGCCGAGGAGCTGGGCGTTGCAAAAGCCCGCGTTGAAATGGTCGCCGGCACCGGTGGTGATGAGCGGCTTCTCGACGTAGGGGCCGGGAATCCACGCGGTCCGCCCGTCCGCGGTCGCGCAGGCGGCGGATTCCTTCGGATGCACGACCACCGTCGAGACGCGGAGTTTTTCGCGGATGTCGGAGGCCATCTGGCGAAGCCCCGCCTCGTCGGCGCGCGTCGTGGCGAAGCCGAGGGCGGCGTCCACCTGCTGGGCCTCCTTGAGGTTGAGGCCGAAAGTCACCCGCCCGAACGCCTCGAAGCGGGAGACAAGGCCGAGCACCTCGAGCAAATCCTCCTTGGAGCGTTTTTCCGGGTCGGCGAGGTCGAAGAAGAAAACGCGCTCCCTCGGCGGCAGCTTGGGGAGGACGTTCTCAACGATGCCGCGGAAAAGCGCGGTGGCGTTGGGAATCATCGTCCAGTTGACGAGGGAGACGAGGTCGGCCTCCGCGAGCGTCCTGACGAGCGTGTCCCCGCCGACGGCCCCGATGACGCGCTCATAGGTGATCTCGTCGAGGGAACGCATCTGGCCGAGCATCAGTTTGCCGTCGTCGAACTCGACCGCGATGGTGTGCGCGGGGTTGACGAGGGAGTGGACGGTCGCGCGGGCGGCGAAGTCGCGGAAGACGGGGTGGATGTCCGGGGCGCCGAGCGCGCCGATGTAGGTGAGGCGCGCGCCGGCGGCGAGGATGGCGTTGGCCATGATGGGGCCGTTGCCGCCGAGTTTGTCCATGCGCGGATAAAGCTCGATGTTGGTGGACTTGCCGGCGGCGGCGATGATGCGCCGGCCAAAGGCCTCGATGGTTTCGATGGGCGTGAAGGCGTCGCCCTGCGCCTTGCGGAGGGCGACGGGCGTGACGAGCGTGTCAACAAAGCCGTCGAAGCCGACAACGGCGGATTTTCGGGCGAGCAAAGCCCCGTTTTTTTCGAGGGCGGCGATGGCGCGGGTTTTGAAGTTCATGGGCGCGGGTGGATTGAGGCGTGGAGGGAAATTTCCGTGATGCCGCGGGCAAGACGGAAACCGTCCGCCGGCGCGCGCGGCGTCACGCCACGGCCGCCGCCACGCAAAAGCAGCGCGCGCCGAGGAACTCCCGCACCCGTTCCCCCATGCGGGGAAGGTCCGTTTCCGCCCGCGGGAGCGCGAAGCACGCGCTGCCGCTGCCGCTCATCCCCGCCGCCACGCCGAACTCCGCCCGCAGGCGTTCCAGCAGGACCGGCAGGATCGCGAACT
>JAISTY010000036.1 GCA_031272375.1 Opitutaceae bacterium
GCCGCCGCCAAACCCGCCCCCCCAAAACCCAAGAACCCCGACGCCAAACCCGCCAAAAAACCAGCCCCAAAACCCGCCGCCGCCGGACAACCTGCCGCCGCCAAAACCGACGCCCCAAAACGCCCCTTCTACCACGCGCCCGCCGCAACCCCCGAATTGCGTGAATGGGAGGAACTTGTCCTCGAAAAGTTTGACCTCAACAAAAACGGCCGCCTCGACCGCCCCAAGGAACACGCCGCCCTCCTCGCCGCCATCAAAGCCGGCAAATTCCCCCCGCCCCCAGGCGGACGCTTCCACCAACAACCCGCCGCCAAGCCCGCCGGACAACCTGCCGCCGCAGCCAAACCCGCCGGACAACCTGCCGCCGCAAAAACCGACGCGCAAAACGCCAAGCCAAAGGCTGTTAAAAACGCGGACGCCAAGCCAAAGAATGCGGATGCCAAGGCCAAAAAGAACCCCGACGCCAAACCCAAGGGCAAACGCCGCAACGCCCAACCCAAGCAGGACCCGGCGACGATCCCGGTGCGCGTCACCCTCGGCAAATTCATCAAGGGCGTTCAGCCCACCGCCGCGGTCATCGAACCCGGCCAGACGGAAGGCGAGCTTGTCCTCCGCGTTGTTGACGAGAAACTCGTTGGCAGCGAAGGAGTCATGATCATAGACGGCACCCAGCGCTGGCGTGGTGGCAAAACCATCAGCACGGCGCCAGCGCTCCGCTACAAAATCCTCCCCGCCCCTCCCGGCGCCGAGGAAAAACCCCGCGTCCCGCTCCCCCCGGAGGAAAAAGCCAAAATCAAAAAAGCCGCCGGCAAAGGCTGATTTCCCCTATCCATAGATTTCACTGATTGTCACGGATTTCCAATCCTCAAACCATTTAACCACGCCGGCGTGTGTTTTAGTGGTTATCCGGCTTGGATTAGTGTTTGATTAGTGTTTATTAGTTGTTCACTATCAAAATGTTCATCCGTGAAACCCGTGGCGGCTTGGGGAGTTTTTTATCTCACACAAAGCCAGACCAAGCCAAACCAATGAGGAAGAATGGGATGCCTTCTTGGTTTGATTTTGTGTCTTCGTGTGAGATTTTTTTGGAGGAGCGTATCCTGCCGCAGGGGCACCGCATCAGAGCAGGGTCTTCCGGTTTTCCCTTCTTACCTTCTGTTCAAAGGCTTGGAACCTTCGTGACCTCCGCGAAACCCTTCGTGTCCTTTGTGTGAACCCTCACCCCTCCCCATCGGTTTTCGGCGGGAGTTGCTGGATGGGTTGCTGGCCCATCTGCGGGGTGCCGGCGGGGGCCGCGACGGGCTGATGCGTGTGGTAACCGCCGTAGCCGTAGGTGCTCTTTTGCGCGTATTGCGCGTAGTAATAACCGGATGTCGAAGCCGTCAGACCGTTGAGGACGGCGCCAAAGACCGGCATCTTCGTGTCCATCAGCTTGCGCGCGCTGAATTGCGCGACCTTGCGGCGGACTTTGTTGAAATACACCGCGAAAATCGCCCCGTCCACAAGCGGCATGATGATGAGCGAATCGCTCACCGCCACAATCGGCGGGGTGTCGAAAAACACGCGGTCGTAGCGCTTGCGCAGGTCTATCACAAATGACTCAAACTCGCGGCTGCTGAGAATTTGCGTCGGGTTTTTCGCCCGCCCGCCGGTCATGATGACCGACAGGTTCTCATGTAGGCCGGTGACCGCCACGTCGTCAATCGTCGCCGCGCCGGCGCAGACATCAATGACGCCCTTGGTGTTGTCGAGGCCGAAGGAGCGGTGGATGTTGGGTTTGCGCAAGTCGCAGTCCACAATGCAACCGCGTTCGCCGTGGGCCGCCATCGTGATGGCAAGGTTCGTCACGGTGAAGGATTTGCCCTCGCCGGGAATGGAGCTGGTGACGAGGATGCATTTTGCGTTCTTGCTCAACTCGTTGAGCCGCAGGTTGGAATGCAGGGAGAGGAAGGCCTCGGTGACGTGGCTGTCGAGGTGGCTCGCCGCGATCTGCGCCTTATCAGCCTGCGACATCTTCTTGATCTTCGGAATGATGCCGATGAGCGGCAGCCCGACGACGGTCTCGATGTCGAAGGAGCTTTTCACACGGTCGTCAATGTAGGCGATGAAGAAGGCGAAGCCGAGTCCGAGGACAAGACCGCCGGCGACGCCGACGCCGAGGTTGAGGAGGACGTTGGGGGAGACGTAGTCGCTTTCGGACGGGGGGCCGGCGCGGTCAACAATGCGGACCTTCTGAATGTCGCCGCCGGCGGTGTCCATGATGACGGCGCCGGTTTTGGCGATAAGGTCGTTGAGGAGAACCTCCTGGACGCGGTATTCGCGAACCTTGCTTTCGTATTCGACGGCGGCGCGGCCCAGTTCGAGGGATTCCTGCTCGGCGGAGGCGAGGTCCTTGCGGGCCTCGTCGAGGGCTTTGGAGGCGATCTGGTATTCGGACTGGATGATGGCGGCGGCGTTGTCGAGTTCGCGGGTCAATTCGCGCTCGGACTGCGCGAGGGCGTTGCGCGCCTCCATCATCGAAGGGTGCTTCTCCTTGTAGCGCTCGGAGAGCTGCGCGAGGAATATCTTCTTGTTGGCGACGTCCTTGGTGAGCAGGTCAATGATGGACTGGCCGCGGATGAAGGACAGCTCGGCAAGCTCGGCCTTGTTGTCGAGGCGCTCCTTGACCTGCTTCCAGCGAACCTCGCACTCCTTGAGGCGCACCTCGGCGCCGGAGAGCTGCGCGTTCTTCTGCTTGAGCTTGTCGTTGATGATGTCGCGGTTGGGGTCGAGGGAGACGGCCTTGTTGCGCTCCTTGTATTCCTGCAGCTCCTCGGCGAGCTGCTTGACCTTGTCCTGCTGCTGTTTGAGGTGGATTTTCAGCTGCTCGCCGACGCCGAGAAGCTCCTTGGTGCGGTCAATGCTGTTGTAGGCGATGAACTCCTCCGCGAAGTAGTTGGCGACCTTCGCGGCGATGATGCGGTCGGGATGCCGGTATTGGACGCGCACGAAAAGCGTCATGCGCAGCGGGATGATGGAGCGGTTCTGGCCAAGGATGGCGGCGGGGGCGATGGGATCCTCCCCTTTGCCGCGCTCGTAGGGCGCCATGAACTGCCGCAGCTCCTCGCCCGTCAGCCGCTCCGCCACACGCCCGACAATCGTGCCGCTCTTCAAAACCTCGACGACCGTGTTGAAGTCCTCCGAGTTCATGATGTCCGTGATCGGCGCGGCGCCTTTGCTCGCCGCGGAAATCGTGATCTCGCGGCGCAGGATGTTGAGGCTGACGCCGGCTTCGTAAATCTTTGTCCGGCTAAAGGTATAAACCAAGGTGAGGGACATCACCACGAGGAAGATGACGACGATATACCAGATGCGCTCGCGCAGGATGAGGATGATGTCGCTGATGGTGGTCTGGTTGGCGGAACCGCCCCCGTGCCCGCCATAACCGTAGCCATAGCCCGCGCCATAGCCATATCCGTAGCCGCCATAGCCGTAGCCATAACCGCCATAACCATACTCACCACCGTAGCCATGCGAGGGGACCGGACTGTTTTGATGCAAGTTCATGGGTCTTATATATCAAAGAAAGATTTCGGGGACATACACGATGTCGTTCAACTGGAGCTGCATGTTGTCCTGCGCCGTGCCGCGCATGATTTTCTCAATGTTCACGACAAACACCTCCGTCTTGCCGTCGTTGCCAATGCGGGTGATGCGGACGTTCTTCTTGTCGCCGAGGCGGTTCAGGCCGCCGGCGCGGGCGATGGCCTCCATGAGGGTAAGCCCTTTTTCCTGCGGGAAGAGGACGGGGCCGGGGGAGTTCACGCAGCCGATCACGCTGACCGTCCGCTGCGAGTAGGAAACCACAAGGATCGTCACCTGCGGGTTCACAAGGTAGTCCTTCTTGTAAAGCTCGGTGATCAGCTCCTCCGCCTGACGGACGCTCAAGCCGCCGACCGTCACTTTCTCAATCAGGGGCAGCGTGATGGTGTTCTCCTGGGTGACGCGCGCCTCGCGGCGCAGGTTGTCCTCCTGAAACACCTGCACGACTATCACGTCGGACGGCTGCAGAATGTAATCCGCCGAGACGCCCGCGGCGACGGGCACGGGGGCGGGCGCGGCGTTCTGCGCCGGCAACCGGGCGCCCCCGCAGGCGAGGGCGAGCGTCAATAACACTGTGATCTTGTTTTTCATAACACGTTAAAATCACCAAGAGAAACGGGGGAAGACCTGCTCGATCCTCCCCCGTTGAAAGCTCTGCTCGGCAAGGCGGTTTCCCTTGAAATTAGTATTTTGCCGAGACCGAAACCGAGAAGATGTTGTCGGTGAAGTCGCTCAAGTTCCGGTTGGAGAAATTGTGGCGGAGCATGTAACCGCCGGCGGCGCTGAAGGTCTCGCTGAAGAGGTAAATCACGCTCGCGGAAAGATCAATGTAGTCGTCCACACGGGCGCTGCCGTTCGTGGCGGAGTGATCCATGTAATCGGTGTTGCTCCACCCAATGGAACCGGTGACGCGCCATTGCGGGGCGAGGTCGGACTGGACGCCAAGGAGGGCGGAGAGGGTGCGCTGGCTGCCGCCGTCCCACGTGCGCGTGCCGTAATCGTTGCCGACGCGGAGGGACATCTGCGTCTTCGCGCTGAAGACGTAGCCGAGGTTGGCCGAAAGGCCGAAGGTGGTCGTGTCCCCCATGTCGGGGGTGGGGGCTTTCGAGACATCGCGGGTCGTGAAGCCGACGTTGATGCCGCCGCTCAATTTCGGGGTCAGCTCGCCGCGGACGCCGACGTTGTAGAAGAGGTCGTTGAAAACGTATTTGTCCCCGGCGAACCCGGTGCTGGTGTCCTCGTTTCGCACGCCCTTGGAGTGGCGGTATTGGATACCCGCGCTGACGTCTATCTTCTGGGTGATCGCGAAGTAGAAGTTGGCGGGAATGGCGAAGTCGGTGGAGTTCGCGTAGCCGGCGGTGCGATAGTTGTTGTCCTGCCAGGAGAACCCGAGGCCGATCTTGCTCTTGCTGGAAATCGAGTATTCGCCGCCGACGTTCGCGCGGACGACATTGCGGTCAACCTTCATGCCCGAAACCTCGGTGGGGAGATAAACGGGGCTGCTGTTGCTGTATTGGTTGAAGCTCACGCCGGCGGAAATCTTGAAGATCTCCCCCCGGTGGGCGATCCCGGTGCTGAAGCTCATGAGGTCGGCGTTCAGTTCGTCGTCGTGCTTCGAGTAGCGGTAGAAGCTCTCCGAAAGCAGGAAGGTGAAGCTCGTCTTGCTCATCTCGGAGCCGTAGCGGGCGGAAATGCCCGGCGCGACGGAGAACACAATGTCGTCCTTCTCGGAGGCGTTCGAGAGATAAACGTTGTCGTCGTGGCGAACGGCGGCGTCGAGCAGGAGGGAGACCTTGAAGTCGTCACCGACCGTCAAAAAAGGCCCCGCCGCAAAAACCCCGCCCGATGCGAGCAGGCCGACCACTGTCAAAATTTTTTTATTCATAGCGTGTTTGGGTGAGATTGAGATTGTGACTTTGTGTGAAGGGAAAAGCCGGTGAATTTCGGCGCAACTCAACCCCGCCCGAAACCGTTGCCAAGAAAAAAATGCCGCCTTTTTTCCGCCGCACAAAAAACTCGCCAACGCCGTTCCCCGAAAGACAGCCTTGCGAACCAAAGCCGGAAACGCCGGCTTCGCGACACAGACACCATGGACAACGAACCCAACGAACCGATTTACGACGCGGCGGAATTCAAGGACAAGGCCGCCGCCGGCCCCTTCGACAACGCCTCCGGCCTCCGCAAACTCTGGCCCTTCGCCTTCCAGGACACCCCCAAGGGGCGCCAGCTCTTCATCCACAAGGGCCGCCTCGCCGCCCTCCTCGCCACCCTCCTCCTCACCCTCTGGCTCGCCGGCGCCACCGGCGTCTGGGGCTTCATCAAATACGGGCGCGGCATGGACACCGTCCGCTACCTGGACATCCTCTTCCTTCCCGTCCGCATGACCGAATACCAGCGGACACGCGGCGACTTCTACGTTGATCAGGCCAAGAAGGAACTCGAGGCCGGCAAATACCGCGACGCCTTCTTCCACCTGCGCCTCGGCGTCATCAAGTCCCCCGGCAACAAGGAGGGCCGCCAGCTCCTGATCCAGTTCTACTCGGTCTGGAACCGCGCCGACCTCGCCGAGAAAACCCTTGTCGAGGGCATCCCCTACAACCGCGACAACGCGGAGTTCATCCGCACCCTCTTCATCTTCCTCCTCCGCCAGCAGGAGGACCAGAAAGTCCTCGAAATCGCCAAGGACCTCCTCGGAACGGGCGCCGTGGCCGTCACGCCCGTCAACCAACTCGCCGCCTTCGCCGCCGCCACCGCCCACTACTACCGCGGCAACTTCGACAAGGCCGAGGACATCCTCCGCGCCTACCAGCTCGCCGGCATGCGCGACGGGCGCCTCCTCCTCACCCGCCTCGACTGGGAGCGCGGCCAGAAGGAGCAGGCCATCGCCCGCCTGCGCCAGCTCCTGAAGGAGTTCCCCTCCGAGCCGGAAATCTACAACCAGCTCGTCGCCTACCTCCTCTCCTCCAACCGCGACGACGAGGCCCGCCGCGAAAGCTTCGCCCGCGCCCTCGCCGACCCAAGAAACGCCCGCGCCCGCATTGACCTGCTCAACGCCTACCGCAAGGCCGGCGACACCGAGCAGCTCGCCGCCTCCATCGAGGGCGTCTATCGCGACGTCTCACAGGACCAGAACGCCCTCCTCCAACTCGCCAACTTCGCCGCCACCGCCGGCGACGTCCCCCTCGCCGCCCGCATCGAGACCCACATGAAGGAGACGGGAATGAAATGGGAGGGCGCCGCCCTCATGCGCGTCGAGGCCCTCATCGTCGCCAAACGCCACGCCGAGGCCGTCGAGGCCGTCGCCACCCTCCGCAAGGAATCCCCCGTCATGCCCCCCAACCTCGCCGGCATCCTGACGGGCCTGGACGCCATCGCCAACTTCGGCGCCGGCGACCCCGACTCCGGCCAGATCTCCCTCAACGCCTTCCTGAAACAAAACAACCTCCGCACCGAAAACATCATGGCGGTCTCCACCCGCCTCCTCGCCATCGGCGCGCGCCACCAGGCGCGCCAGGCCCTCGCCACCGCCGTGCGCACCGACCCGAGCAACCAGGCCGCCCTCACCGCCCTCATCAAACTGGACGTCGAACTCGGCAACACCGACGAAATCGCCAAAAACGTCCGCACCCTCCTCACCATGCGCCGCCCCCCCGCCGACGTGCTGCGCTCCGCGCACGAAAAATTGAGCAGCGACCTCTACCTCTTCGCCCCCGGTCGCGCCGCCCTCCTGGAGGAACTGGAAACCGCCCTGACCCGCCGGCCCCCCTCAACCGGACCGCCCGGCGGCGGCTTGTCCGGGAAACGCCTCCTGCCGTTCCGGAATGCGGCGGCTTGACGCCCCTCCAACGGGAAACCGG
>JAISTY010000091.1 GCA_031272375.1 Opitutaceae bacterium
CGCCCGTCCCGCCCCCGCTTCCGCCCGCCGCATGACCACATTGCAAAGCATCCTCGGCCTCCTGCTCATCACCGCCGGCGTCTGGCTCTTCGGCGAAAACCGCCGCGCCGTCCGCCCGCGCCTCATCCTCGGCGGCCTCGCCCTGCAGTTCGCGCTCGCGTTCCTGTTTCTCAAATTCCCCTGGGCCGCCGCCGCCGGCGCCTTCCTCAACGCGGGCGTCGCCGCGCTTGAGGAGGCCACCCGCGCCGGCACCGCCTTCGTCTTCGGCTACGTCGGCGGCGCCGAGGCGCCCTTCGCCCCCTCCGGCGCCGGCGGCGGAACCCCCTTCATCATGGCCTTCCGCGCCCTCATGATCATCCCCGTCACCGCCGCGCTCTCCTCGCTCCTCTTCCACTGGCGCGTCCTTCCCGCCCTCATCGGCGCCTTCTCCAAACTCCTCCAATGGCTCTTCGGCATTGACGGCGCCCTCGGCTTCGGCGTCGCCGCCAACGTCTTCATGGGCATGGTCGAGTCGCCCCTCGTCATCCGCCAATACCTCGAAAAAATGCCCCGCGCCGACTTCTTCGCGCTCATGACCGCCGGCATGGCGACGCTCGCCGGCTCCATGCTCGTCCTCTACGCGACGATTTTGACGCCCGTCCTCGGCAACGCCCCCCTCCACCTCCTCGCCGCCTCCATCATCAGCTGCCCCGCCGCCGTCATGCTCGCCCGCGTCGCGATCCCGCCCGACCGCGACGCCGGCGGCGCCGTCGCGCGTTTCACCCCCCGGAAACTTTACCACGGCCCCCTCGACGCCATCACCAGCGGCGCCCGCGACGGGATGCGCGTGTGGCTCGACATCGTTTTCGTCCTCGTGGTGATGGCCGCGCTCGTCGCCCTCGCCAACCGGCTCCTCTCAACCCTGCCGCCCGTCCTCGACGCGCCCCTGACGTTGCAGCGGCTGCTCGGCTGGCTCTTCACGCCCGTCGCCTGGCTCGTCGGCATCCCAGCCGCCGAATGCCCGCAGGCCGGCGGCCTCCTCGGCACCCGCATCATCCTCAACGAGCTTGTCGCCTACCTCGACCTCGCCGCGCTGCCGCCGGAGACCTTCGCGCCGCGCTCGCGCGTCGTCCTCACCTACGCGCTCTGCGGTTTCGCCAACCTTGGCAGCCTCGGCATGATGCTCGCCGGCCTCGGCGCGCTCGTCCCCGGACGCCGCCGTGAGATCCTCCAGCTCGGCTGGCGTTCCGTCGTGGTCGGCTTCCTCGCCTGCTGCATGACCGGCGCCGTCGCCGGCATCCTCTTCTGAAGCACCGCAACGGCGGCGGCTTGTCCCGCGCGCGCGTTCAGGCGGCGGCCTCGATGCGGGCGCGGATGGCGGCGGCGGTGGCCGGCACCCGCTGCCGGACGAGCGGGCGCTGTTTCAACGCCTCCAGCGAGGGGTGCGTGGGCGTCAGCCCGATCGCGTCCCGGATGGTCTCGGGGAACTTCGCCGGATGCGCGGTCGCGAGGATCAGGCTCGGCCCGTCCTTCGAGAGATCCTTGAAGGCGCAGGCGGTGTGCGGGTCGGCGATGTAGCCGTGGCGCCGGTAGGTCTCGCGGATGAGGACGGGGATCTCCGCGTCGTCGCAGCGGCTGGAGCGGAGGGTGTCGGGGTCGAAGTGCTCGAAGCGGTAGCGCCCCGTCCGCGCGAAGGTTTCCATGATTTCGCGGACGCGCGCCGTGTCGCCGCCGAGCGTGTAATAAAGGTAGCGCTCGAAGTTGCTCGAAACCTGGATGTCCATCGAGGGCGCGAGCGAGGGGCGCACCTCGCCGACGCGGTAGTCGCCCGTCGTGAAGAGGCGGTGGAGGATGTCGTTCTGGTTTGTGGCGACGCGGAAGCCGCGGATGGGGACGCCCATTTTCTGGAGGAGCCAGCCGGCGAGGACGTTGCCGAAGTTGCCCGTCGGCACGACGAACTCGGTCGCGCCGCGCTCCGCCTCCGGGAGGCGCAGCCAGGCGTGGAGGTAGTAGGCGCACTGCGCGAGGATGCGGGCGATGTTGATGGAGTTGACGGCGGAGAGGCGGTGGCGGACGCGGAAGGGCTGGTCGGCGAACAGCTCCTTCAGGGCGCGCTGGGCGTCGTCGAAGGTGCCCTCGACGGCGAGGGCGTGGACGTTGGGCGCGCCGGTGCACGCCATCTGCCGCTCCTGCAGCGCGGACGTCCGCCCGTCGGGATAGGCGATGAAGATGTTGACGCGCGGCTTGCCGAGGAGGCCGTGGATGGCGGCGGAGCCGGTGTCGCCGGAGGTGGCACCGAGGACGTTGAGCGTCCCGCCGTGCCGCTCGCACTGGTATTCGTAGAGGTTGCCGAGGAGCTGGAGCGCGAAGTCCTTGAACGCGAGCGTCGGCCCGTGGAACAGCTCGAGAACGCTCACGGTGCCGTCGAGCCGGACGATGGGCGCGATGTCCGGGTGGTCGAAGCGCGTGTAGGACTTCTCGACGAGGGCGCGCAGCGTGCCTTCGGGGATGTCGGTGGCGAAGCGCGAGAGGAGCGCGTGCGTGAGGGCGGGGTAGGGCAGGGGGGCGAGGGCGGCGAGGTCCGCCGGGGTGAGGCGCGGCAGCGTTTCCGGCACGAACAGGCCGCCGTCCGGCGCCAGGCCGGTGGCGACGGCCTCGGTGAAGCTGTGGGGCGGGGTTTGTCCGCGCGTGGAGAGGAATTTCATCGGGGGGGCTTATCCGTGTTCCGCGGCGTTTTGCCAAAGCGATTTTCGGGCGCGCGCCGCCCGTCACGCGCCGGGCGTCCAGTCAACCGGCGGCGGGTTGTGGAGGGCGAGGAAGGCGTTCGCCCGCGAGTAGGGGCGGCTGCCGAAAAAACCGCGCCGCGCGGAGAGCGGGCTGGGGTGCGCGCTCTTCAGGACAAGGTGCGCGGGGTTGGTGATGAGCGGCGCCTTCCTTTGCGCGGACGCGCCCCAGAGGAGGAAGACCGCGGGGCGCCGGCGTTCGCCGAGGCGGGCGATGAGGGCGTCGGTGAGGCGCTCCCAGCCCCGCCCGGCGTGCGAGAGCGATTTGCCGCTCTCGACGGTGAGGATCGTGTTGAGCAGCAGCACGCCCTGACGCGCCCAGGACGCGAGGTGGCCGGTCGCGGGGACGGGGATGCCGAGGTCGTCGTGAAGCTCCTTGAACATGTTGCGGAGCGAGGGCGGCGGCTTGTTGCCCGGAAGGACGGAGAGCGCGAGGCCGTGCGCCTGGCCGGGGTTGATGTAGGGATCCTGGCCGAGGATGACCACGCGGACGGCGTCGGGCGGGGTGAGCTTGAGGGCGTTGTAGATGTCGGCCCGCGGGGGATGGATGGTCTTCGCGGCGTATTCGGCGTCGAGGAAGGTCTGGAGGTCGCGGAACCAGGGCGAGGCAAGCTCGGGGGCGAGGAGGCGCTCCCAGCCGTTGGCGGGAAACGCGGCGCCGCCGGGCGGCGGCTTGTCGAGGGGGAGTTCGGGCTGGGTCATGCGGCGCGATTCACGGCGGACGGGGCGCGGTTGTCAAAAGGCGGCTTCGGAGGCCCCGGCGGGGACGTGCGGGGGTGTTTCCCGGCGCCGTTTCCCCGCGCCGTTTTCGCCTTTGACAGGGCGGGTTGGCGCGTGTTTCCAGTCCGCCGCTTCCCCGCCTTCCAAACAACAGGACACTCATGGCCACGAATTTCCTCTCCTACTTCACCAACAACATCGGCATAGACCTCGGCACGGCGAACACGCTCGTGTTCGTGAAGGGCAAGGGGATCGTCCTGCGGGAGCCAAGCGTCGTCGCGATTGACACCGCCACCCGCAAGGTGCTCGCGGTCGGCACCGAGGCAAAACGGATGCTCGGGCGCACGCCGGGCAACATCACCGCCATCCGCCCCATGAAGGACGGCGTCATCGCCGACTTCGATGTCACCCAGGCCATGCTCAGCTATTTCATCCGCAAGGCCAGCTCCGGCGGCCTGCGCGTCAGCCCAAGGGTCATCATCGCCATCCCCTCGGGCATCACCGAGGTCGAGAAACGCGCGGTAAAGGACTCCGCGACGCGGGCGGGCGCGCGGGACGTCATCACGATCCCCGAGCCGATGGCGGCGGCGATCGGCGTGGGGCTGCCCAT
Organism: Opitutaceae bacterium; assembly: GCA_031272375.1. Classification (GTDB taxonomy): domain Bacteria; phylum Verrucomicrobiota; class Verrucomicrobiia; order Opitutales; family Opitutaceae; genus JAISTY01. The sequence continues at coordinate 4,093 of JAISTY010000091.1, forward strand.
TGACGAGGAGCCCGCCAACATGATCGTGGACATCGGCGGCGGCACCACGGAGATCGCGGTTATCGCCCTGGGGGGGATTGTGTGCTCAAAGTCCATCCGCGTCGCCGGCGACGAGCTGGACACGACCATCGTCAACTACATGAAGCGCGCCTACAACCTGCTCATCGGCGAGCGCACGGCGGAGGAGATAAAGATGCGCATCGGCTCGGCCCATCCGCTCGAGGAGGAGCTGACGATGGAGGTCAAGGGGCGCGACTCGGTCGCCGGCCTCCCCAAGACGATCCACATCACCTCGCAGGAGATCCGCGAGGCGCTCGCGGACACGATTTCGGCGATCGTGGACGCCGTGCGCATCACGCTGGAACGCTGCCCGCCGGAACACTCGGCGGATCTCGTGGACCGCGGCTTCGTGCTCGCCGGCGGCGGCGCCCTGATCCGCGGGCTTGACCGCCTTTTGAGCGAGAAGACCGGCCTGCCGGTCATCGTCGCCGAGGAACCCCTCGACGCCGTCGCGAACGGCACGGGCGCGACGCTCGAGCTGAACCACGACGTGCTGCAAAATGTCTGACGCGCCGCGCGCGGCGCGCCCGCGCCCCCGTTTCCACCGTGTCCACGAAAAGCCGCCTCGACAAAAGCCGCCCCTTCCTGGTCCTCGGCATCGTCGTCCTCGCCTGGCTCCTGCTGCCGGCGGCGGTGAAGCGGTTCGCGCGCGCGGGCTTCTACGAGTTCCAGGCGCCCTTTGACGCGCTCGCCTCCCGCGCCGGCGACCTGCGGGAGTTCTGGGCGTTGAAAACCCGCCCGGCGAACGAGCTGATCGCGGCGGGGCGCGAGCTGGCGCGGCTCAACGCCTCCTACGAATACCGCCTCCAGCGCGACGCGGACCTGCGGACGGAGATCGCCCGCCTCGAGGAGCTGCTCCGCCTGCCCGCCGAGCCGGGCTTCCGCGCGGAGCCGGCGCGGGTGATCGGGCGCGATTTCGCGACCTGGTGGTCGCGCCTCACCATCGGCAAGGGCCGCGCCCACGGCCTCAAGCCCGGCAGCCCGGTCGTCTTCTCCGGCGGCCTCGCCGGACGCGTCGCGGAGGTCCACGCCCGCTCCTCGACCGTCGAGCTGCTCACCAGCCCCGACATCCGCGTCTCCGTCCTCATCGAGGGCGGCGGGCGCCCGTTCGCCTTCCAAGGCTCCGCGAACAACCCCGGATTCGGCGTCCTTGCGGACGGCGGCGTGGCGGAGTTCGTGCCGCCCGCGGCGGACGCGGGGCAGCGCCGGATCGTCACCTCCGGGCTTGGCGGCGTGTATCCGAAAAACCTGGAGGTCGGGCGCCTTGTCCGCGTCGAGGCGTCCGCGGACGGCCTGTTCCTGACGGGCGCGGTGAGGGTCAACCCGGCCCTCGCGGGCCTGCGCGAGGTCACCGTGCTCGTGCCGGACGGGGGGGAGTGAGGCACCATGCGCGTTTTCCGAAGCGGTCTCGCGTTCGTCATCGGGGCGGCGTTCCTCAACCTCATGGTGGCGCGCCTCAACAACGGCATCCTCCCGCTGCACCTCTTTTGCGCGGGGCTTTTCGCCGCCTACGGCGCCTTCCACCTGCATCCGCGGGCGGGCTTCGCCGGCGTCTTTGTGATCGGGCTTCTCATGGACGCGCGCGCCCCCGTCCCCTTCGGGACGCAGGCCGTCCTGCTCGCGGCGCTGCACACGCTCCTGTCCGCCGCGCGCGACCGCGTTGACCGCAACTCCGACACCGCGCGCATCCTCGCGGCGGTGCTTGCCAACCTCGTCTTCTCCCTCGCGCTCGCGCTCCTGTGCGTCCGCCGCGCGGCGCTCCAGCCCCTTCCCCTCCTCGGCGACCTGCTGCTGTCGCAGGCATTGGTGGCGCTCGTCACACCCTGGTATTTCGCCCTGCAAAGCCGGCTGGTCCGCCTCGCCGCGCCCGCGGACGGCGGCTCCCACATCCACCGCACAAGGGCGGACTGGCTCGCGAAATGAACGGCCGCGACGAACGCATTTTCAGCGCCCAGAAGGGCTACGACGCGCGCCTGGTCTCCCTCGGCGCGCTCATCCTCCTGCTCCTCCTCGTCCTCGCGGCCGGCCTCGCCCACCGGCAGCTCGGCCTCTCCGAGGCCTACAGCGAGCGCGAACGCCTGCAAAACCAGCGCCGCGTCCTCGTCCCCGCCCCGCGCGGCAACCTCCTCGACCGCGACGGGCGCCTCCTCGCCGGCAACCGGCCCCGCCTCGCCGTCACCATCTCCCTCGACGACCTGCGGGCGGAAATCCGCGCGGCCTACCTCGGCATCCGCCGCGCCTACCGCGACACCGGCGACCGCAACCTCCCCACCGCCGCGCAAATGCTGCGCATCGCCCGCGTCACCGTCGTCAACCGCCACCTCGCGGAGGTCAACCGCGTCACCGGACGCGAGGACGCGCTGGATCCGGACGACCTCGACCGCAACTTCCGCCAGAACCTCCTGCTGCCTTACGTGCTCGTGGACGGCCTGGACGAGGCGGAGTTCGCGCGGCTCCTCGAGCGGATCCCCCCGAACTCCCCCCTGCAGCTCCACACGTCGAGCATGCGGATTTACCCCGGCGGCCCGCTCGCCGCGCACGTGATCGGGTATGTGTCGGGCGACGACGCCATCGGGGTTCCGCCCGGCTTCCCCGGCAACGGGCTGGCGACTTTCAGGATGCGCGGCGCCGCCGGAAGGGAGGGCCTCGAAAAGGCTCTCGACGCGCGGTTGCGCGGCGGCGCCGGCGGCGCGATTTACCGCGTGGATCCCGCCGGCTACCGCATCAACCCGCCCCTGAAAACGCTCGCGCCGCGGCAGGGCGACACCATCCGCACCTCCCTCGACGCGGACCTCCAGCTCGCCGCCGAGCGGGCGCTCGAAAAGACGGGCAACCTCAACGGCGCCGTCGTCGCCGTGGACGTCTCCAACGGCGAGATCCTCGCGCTGGCCACGCGCCCCGGCTACGACCTCAACACCTTCATCCCCCGCCTTTCGCGCGAGGCCGCGGCGGACATCAACGCCCGCGGCGCTTGGCTCAACCGCGCCACCAGCGGCCTCTACCCGCCCGGCTCCGCCTTCAAGCTCGTCGTCGCCATCGCCGGCCTGCGCTCCGGCGACATTGACCCGGACGAGCCGGTCAACTGCCCCGGCTATCACCAGGTCGCCGGGCGCCGCTTCGCCTGCCACGACGGGCACGCCCACGGGGACATCACCCTCGCCACCGCCATCGAGAAAAGCTGCAACGTGTATTTTTACAAAAAGGGGCTGGAGATCGGCGTTGCGAAAATCGCGGCGGAGGCGCGCCGCTTCGGGCTGGATCGCCGCGCCGGGCTGGAAATCGCCGAGACCGGCGCGATGCTCGTGCCCGACCCCGCCTGGAAACTCCGGCGTTTCGGCGCCCAATGGTATCCCGGCGACACCGCCAACCTCGCGATCGGGCAGGGCTTTTTGCAGGTGACGCCCCTGCAGATGGCGCTGCTCATGGCCGGATTCGCCCGCGACGAGACGACCACCCGCCCAACGCTCCTCCGCCCCCCCGGCGGCAACCCGCCGCAACACGGCGCCCCCACCGGCCTCACCCCGGAACAGCGCGCGGTTCTCGTCAACGCCCTCGAACAGGTGACGCTCACGGGCACCGGGCGCATTTTGCAGAGCCGTTTTCTGAAAATCCCCGGACTTCGCGTCGCGGGCAAAACCGGCACCGCCCAGCGCCAGACCCCGGAGGGCACCGTCAACTTCGCCTGGTTCATCTGCTACGCGCCGGTTGAAAACCCCCGGATCGCGCTCGCGGTGATGATCGAGGGCGACACCCCCGGCGAGGAGACCGGCGGCGGACGCTACGCCGCGCCCGTCGCGCAGGCGGTCTTGAAGGCCTGGCGCGAAAAGAACGCCCCCGCCGCCGCGCCCCTCACACCAGCCCCAGAATCATCCGCCCCTCCTCGCTGATCATCTCCTGCGACCACGGCGGCTCCCAGGTGAGGTTCACGGAGGCGTCCGTCACGCCGGGCACGCACAGCACCTTGGCCTTCGCGTCCTCGGCGATCGCCGGCCCCATGCCGCAGCCGGGCGCCGTGAGCGTCATCGTCACAAGGACGCGGTGCCCGCCGCCGGCGTCGTCCTTCTCGATCTCCATCGAATAAACGAGGCCGAGGTCCACGATGTTCACGGGGATTTCGGGGTCGTAGACCTTTTTCAACTGGTCCCAGATCGCGTCGGGGTTGGGGCTGCCGTCGGGCAGCGCGGGGGCGTGGATCTCCTCTGCGATGACTTTCTCGCCGAGCGCGTCGCCGTCCTTCCCGTCAACGCGGCAAAGGCCGTCGTCCGTCTGCACGGTGTAGCTGCCGCCGAGTTTCTGCCGGATGAAGACGCGCGTGCCGGCGGGCAGCGGCAGCTTGTCGCCCTGGGGGATGCGTGTGGCGGTGACTTCGCGGGAGAGGAGGCGTTCGGTGTCCATGTGTGAGGTGTTTGTGCGCGCGCCCTTTTGGAAGGATGGTTCCGCCTGTCAAACCGTCCCTCCGCCGCGTTCCCGCGTGAAAATGGCTTTCCCGCCCGCCGCGCGCGCCGTTCCTTTCCGCCATGCCTGATCCCGACGCCGTCAACTCGCTCTTTTCCCGCATCGCGGGGCGCTACGATCTTGCCAACCGGCTGCTGTCCGGGGGCGTGGATGTTTTCTGGCGGCGGCGGCTTGTCGCGCTGGTCGGGAAGGGGCGGCCCGCCGACATCCTCGACTTGGCGACGGGGAGCGGCGATCTGGCGTTCGCGTTGTGCCGGGGGCTGCCGGGGGCGCGGGTGACCGGCGCGGATTTCTGCGAGCCGATGCTGGAGCGGGCGCGCGCCAAACAAGCAGCCGCCGCGCCGCGTTTCGACGCCGTCCGTTTCGAGCGGGCGGACGCGATGCGGCTGCCCTTTCCGGAGGCGTCCTTCGACGCGGTGACGATCGCCTTCGGGCTGCGCAACCTGGCGGATCGTCCGGCGGCACTGGCGGGGTTCCGGCGCGTCCTGCGTCCCGGCGGCTGCCTGTGCGTTCTCGAATTCTCACAGCCGCGCGCGTTTTTCCGTCCGTTTTATTATTTTTACCTCAAGCGCGTGCTGCCGCGGCTTGCGGCGTTTGTCACCGGCGACCGCGGGGCCTACGAGTATCTTGCGGGCAGCATCGAGGGGTATCCGGGGCACGAGGGGATTCGCGCCGAGCTGGCGGGCGCGGGCTTCCGTGACGTCCGGGTGTCGCGTCCGACGTTCGGCGTCGTGGCGATTCACCAGGCGTGGCGGTGAGGGGGCGTCAGGCGGCGGCGCAGACGGGGGTCTTGTAGGTTTTGCGGCGGGCGTATTCGGCCTGTTTGCCCTCGTTCCACTGCTGGACGGGGCGGAGGTAGCCGACGACGCGGGAGTAGATTTCGGAGGGGGCGCCGCAGCGGGGGCATTGGGCGTGCTCGCCGGAGAGGTAGCCGTGCTCGGGGCAGATGCTGAAGGTCGGCGTCAGCGAGAAATAGGGCAGCTTGTAGTTCCGGGCGATTTTGCGGACGAGGTTTTTGACGTTTTCGGGGTCGGCGACGCGTTCGCCGAGGAAGAGGTGGAGGACGGTGCCGCCGGTGTATTTGGTCTGGAGGTCGTCCTGGTGGTCGAGGGCCTCGAAGAGGTCGTCGGTGTGGTTGACGGGGAGGTGGGTGGAGTTGGTGTAGTAGGGTTTGGCGCCGGCGGGGAGGTCCTCCTCGTTGGCGGCGAGGGTGTCGGGGTGGAGTTCCTTGTCCTTTTTGGCGAGGCGGTAGGAGGTGCCTTCGGCGGGGGTGGCCTCGAGGTTGTAGTGGTTGCCGGTTTCGAGCTGGTAGGCGAGGAGGCGTTCGCGCATGTGGTCGAGGACGCGGAGGGCGAAGGCGCGCCCGTCGGGGGTGGCGATGCAGCCGTAGCCGATGTTGGCGCAGGCCTCGTTCATTCCGACGAGGCCGATGGTGGAGAAGTGGTTTTTCCAGTAGGCGCCGTGGCGTTCCTTCATGTGGCGGAGGTAGTGGCTGGTATAGGGGTAGAGGCCGGCGGCGGTGAGGCGTTCGAGGAACTTGCGTTTGATTTCAAGGGAGTCGCGGGCGGTGTCCATGAGGCGGTCGAGGCGGTCGAGGAAGGCCTGCTCGCGGGCGGGCATGGGGGAGTCGGCGCCGGGGACGGCGGGGTTATCGTTGGCGGCGAGGCGGGCGGCGCGGGGGAGGTTGAGGGTGACGACGCCGACGGAGCCGGTGAGGGGGTGGGCGCCGAAGAGGCCGCCGCCGCGTTTTTCGAGCTGGGTGTTGTCAATGCGGAGGCGGCAGCACATGGAGCGGGCGTCCTCGGGGCTCATGTCGGAGTTGATGAAGTTGGAGAAGTAGGGGATGCCGTAGCGTCCGGTCATTTCCCAGAGGCCTTTGAGGCCGGGGTTGTCCCAGTCGAAGTCGTGGGTGAGGTTAATGGTGGGGATGGGGAAGGTCATGACGCGGCCTTTGGCGTCGCCCTCGGTCATGATGTCGAAGAAGGCGCGGTTGAAGAGGTCCATTTCGGCCTGGAACTGGCCGTAGGTTTCGTCGCGGTATTCTCCGCCGTGGACGACGTGTTCGTCGGCCATGTGGCGGGGGCAGGTGAGGTCGAGGGTGACGTTGGTGAAGGGGGTTTGGAAGCCGACGCGTGTGGGGACGTTGATGTTGAAGATGAATTCCTGGAGGGCCTGGCGGACGGCGGTGTAGTCGAGGGCGTCGTAGCGGATGAAGGGTGCGAGGAGGGTGTCGAAGGAGGAGAAGGCCTGGGCACCGGCGGCCTCGCCCTGGAGGGTGTAGAAGAAGTTGATGATTTGGCCGAGGGCGGTGCGGAGGTGTTTGGCGGGGCGGGATTCGATTTTGCCGGAGACGCCGCAGAAGCCCTGGCGGAGGAGGTCGTGGAGGTCCCAGCCGACGCAATAGACGGAGAGTTGGTTGAGGTCGTGGAGGTGGAGGTCGCCGGATTCGTGGGCGCGGCGGACTTCGGCGGGGTAGATGGCGGAGAGCCAGTAGTTTTTGGAGATGTTGGAGGAGAGGTAGTTGTTAAGGCCCTGGAGGGAGTAGGCCATGTTGCTGTTCTCGCGGACCTGCCAGTCGAGCTGCTTGAGGTAGCCGTCAATGAGGGCGACGTCCTGGCGGGAGGTGAGTTCGCGGAGGCGTGTGTGCTGGTCGCGATAGACGATGAAGGCCGTGGCGGTTGTGCGGACGGGGGAGTCGAGGAGGGTTTCCTCGATGATGTCCTGGATTTGCTCGACGGTGGGGACGGGGTCGGGGACGGTGGCGAGGAGGAGGTTGATGGCCTTGAGGGTGAGGCGTTGGGCGAGGGGCGGGTCGAACTCGCCGGTGGCGGAGCCGGCGCGGGAAAGGGCGCGGGTGATGTGGGCGGCGTCAAAGGGGACGAGGCGTCCGTCGCGTTTTCTGACCTGGGCGGGCAAAGAGGAGCCGGCGGCGCGGAGGTAGGCGGCAAGGTCCTGCGTGGGTGTCGGGATGTGGATGGCGGGAGTGGTCATGGTTGGAATTGGAAAAGTTGGACGGAAAAAAGGGTCGGGAGGGATGCGGCGGCTTGCGGGGGAATGAAACGATGGGCGGGGCGTGGCGCCCGGACTGGCGGAGGAAGGTGCGACGGTGGTGTGCGAAGCGAGGGAGTGTGATGGCGGTGGTGTCGCGGCGGGGCGCGGGCGGCTTTGCGGTTTGAGGCGCGAGGCGGCTGGGCGGCCCTGGAATTGGATGCGCAAGGTGGGTCGCGCGCCGGTGTCGTCAAGCGCGCTGTGATAAAAAAATCCGGCTCTTTTTTGGGAGCGGATTTTTCCGGGACGGACGCAATGGGTTGGGGCCGCCGCCGGCGGAAGACACAAGGGATTGTGGGGCGCGGGTGTTTCCGAAGATGCGAAGGTTCACCACAGAGGCAGGGAGGGCACAGAGGGTTTTACGGCGTTAGGGACAGGTAAAAAACGCGGCGTTAGGGACAGGTTAAAAGTGAAAGGTGGAGAACAGCAGGGGTGGCAGGGACCGGTTAACCTTTCCGTCCGACTTCGACACCATTTACGCGTCATGCGCCTTTGGCGGACGTGGCGGAGAGGGAGGGATTCGAACCCCCGGAACCGTTGCCGGCTCACCTGATTTCGAGTCAGGCGCGATCGACCACTCTGCCACCTCTCCGTGTCGCGGGTGAAAGAGCGCGCACAAAGCGCGCGCCGCCGGAAGGCGTCAATATCCAAATCGGGGACGAGGGCGGGGCGGTGTGTTAATCTCCAACAGGCACTGATTTGTCAGAAGTCAGGCGCCTCACCAGGTTTCGCCCTCGCCCATGGCGCGGCGGAGATTGGCAAGGGCGGCGTTGTGGCTGTAGTTGGCTTGGACGGCGTTGTCGCGGGCGCGGGTGAGTTCCACACGCGATTGCAGGACATCCAATTGCGTGGCGGAACCGGCGGCGTAGCGGGCGTCGGCAAGGCGGAGGGCCTCCTCGGCCTGGGCGACGACTTTTTGGGCGGCGTCGGCGAGTTCGGCGGCCTCCTGCAGGGCGGAGAGGGCGGTGCGGACCTCAACGTCAACGGCGAGGGCGGCCTCGCGGAGGGAGAGTTGGGCCTGGGCGAGTTGGGATTTGGCCTGGGCGACGCGTCCGGCGATGCGGCGTCCGTCAAAGATGGCCCAGCTGGCCTGGATGCCGGCGAGCCAGCCGTTGGAGGCGTAGGCGGGGCGGAAACTGTCGGAGGCGAGGTTTTTGCGGTATTGGTAGCCGCCAAAGAGACCGACCTGCGGACGGGCGGCGGCGTTTTCGGCGCTGATGGCGATGTCGCGCGCGGAGGCGATTTTTTCGAGGCGGAGGAGGTCGGGGCGCTTGGCGCGGGCGGCGGCAAGGGCGTCGGCCAGGGCGATTTTGACGGGGTGGTAGCCGAGGGCGCCGATGATTTGCGGCGGGGTGCCGGTGTTTTCGCAGCCGAGGGACTGGAGGAGGACGTCGAGGGCGATGCGGGCGTCGTTGCGGGCGGTGATGAGGGCGGGGCGGGCGTTGGCGAGGGCGACCTCGGCGCGGAGCACCTCGAAGTCGGAGACGGCGCCGGCTTTGCGGCGGCTGCGGACGGTCTGGAGCTGCTCCTCGTAGAGGGCGATGTTCTGCTCCTGGACGGCGACGCGATCGCGGGTGAGGAGGACATTGTAGAAACGGACGCGGACGTCGGTGAGGGCGGTGTTGACGGCGCCGCGGAGGTCGAGGAGGGCGGCGTCGCGGACGAGGCGTTGGGCGTCGAGGGCGGCGTCGAGTCCGCCGCCGGCGTAGAGGACCTGCGTGACGGAGAGGGCGGCGCCCCAGTCATTGTTGGAGGAGGCGCCGGGGGAGGAGAGGTCGTTGGCGTGCTTGGAGTAGTTGGCGGAGAGGGAGGCGTTG
>JAISTY010000193.1 GCA_031272375.1 Opitutaceae bacterium
AGGTTGCGTTATTACGCCTGAACGCCTGAACGCCTGAACGCCTGAACGCCTGAACGCCTGAACGCCTGAACGCCTGAACGCCGGAACGCCGGAACGCCGGAACGCCGCGGCTGCGGGCGTGTTTGTCAGCGTTTATTGAGGCGCGAAGTATGGGCGGAGATGGGCTAATGGCGCGGCACGCTGGCGGCGCGCCTTCAACTTGCAAGCGGATTTTTCTCACACGAATCCGAACCAAGACGAAGCAAGGGTTTTTATCCACAGATTTCGCCGATTGGCGCAGATTTACAATCCATTTGGTATTATAAAGTTTCATCCGTGTAATCCGTTAAAATCCGGGCAATCCGTGGTTGGTTCGGGAAAGTTTTTTGTCTCACACGAAGCCACGAAGGCACGAAGTTTTTTAACAGAAGATAAGAAGAGGGATGAAGAGGAGCGCGTTTTGCAGAGGGGCACCGCATACAAACAGGGTCTTCTGGGTTATTCTTCTTACCTTCTGTTCAAAGGATTGGAACCTTTGTGGTGAAATCACACCGCGGGAGCGGCGGGGTTGCCCAGCATCTCCAAAATCACCCGCAGCGTCCGCTCCGTCGCGCCCTGGTTCACTCGGTGCCATGCGCGCGCGGCGGCGGCCATCCTTTCCAAGGCCGCGTTGTCCCGCCAAAGCTCCAGCGCCGCCCTTTCCAACGCCCCCGCGTCCGCGACCACCCGCGCCGCGCCGGCGCCCGCCAGTCCGTCCGCGATCGCCTTGAAATTCGTCATCCCCGGCCCGAACAGGATCGGCTTTCCCAGCGCCGCCGCCTCGACCGGCGACTGCCCCTCGTGCTGGAACGGCGGCAGGCTTTTCCCGACGAACACTAACCGCGCCAGGCAGGTGAGCCGCCGCAATTCCCCCGTCGTGTCCGCCACGCACGCCTCCATTTCGCCCGGCGCCGCCCCCCGCGAACGCAAATGCCAGCGCAGCCCGGACGCGTCGAACAGCCGCGTCAGCGCGGCCCGCCGCTCGCCGTGCCGCGGCACCACCAGCAGCCGCGCCCGGCAACCCGCCGCCCGCATCGCCAGAAACGTCCTCACCAACGCCTCCTCCTCGCCCTCCCACGTCGAGCTGCCCAGCAGGATCGCGTCCCCCGCCGCGCCGCCCCCGAACCCAAGCTCCTCCCGCAACGCCGCCGCCTCCCCCGCCGTCAGCTCCGCGGGCGTGACATCTAATTTCAGGTTGCCCGTCACCTCCAGCCGCTCCGCCGGGAAACCCAGCCCCCGCAGACGCTCCGCGTCGCGCTCCGACGCCGCCAGCATCCGCGTCACGCCCCGCAACAGCCAACGTGAGACGGACGGCACGCGCCGCATCCGGCGGAAACTCCGGTCCGAAAGCCTCGCATTGACAACCAGCGACGGCACGCCGCGCCGCGCCGCCTGCCGCAGGTGCTCCGGCCACCGCTCCCCCTCCATCAACACAACCAAATCCGGACGGAGCCCGCGCCACGCCCGCGCGGAGAACGGCCACCAGTCCAGCGGGAAATACCCGGCGCCCGTCACGCGCCCGGCGAACTTCTCCGCGACAAGCTGCCGCGCCGTGCTCGTCGTCACCGTCAGATAAACCTCCACGCCGCGCGCCCGGAGCGCGTCGAGCAACGGCGCCGCCGCGAGCAGCTCGCCCACGCTTACCGCCTGGAGCCAGACGCGCTTTCCGCGCTTTTCCGGCAGCGGCGGCAGCCTGCCGAAACGCTCCGCGAACCCCGCCGCGTAGCCGCCGCGCCGCCGCATCCGCCACAGGTAATACGGCGCCCAGAACAACGCCAGCGCCGCGAACAAAAGCCGGTAGGCCCAGATCATCGCCGTCCCCGGACGCTCACGCGCCCCCTCCCGTCAGACCGCCGTCCGGCGGGGTCGCGCGGCGCGGCGCGGCGGCCGCCGGCGCACCGAAGGAAATCCTCATGTTGAACAGCGGCAGCAGGCACATCAGCCCAGCGAAGGTCAGCCCGATGACCGCGTAGCCCGCCGCGTCGTGCACGAAGCCGTCAATCGCCTCCGGCCCGTAGGCGTAGGCCCAGGCCGTCAGGAAAAGGCTGCGCAGCATGTTGGTGAAAACCGCCAGCAGCGACGCGCAGAGAACCAGCAGGACCTTCTTCCAAAACCGCCCAAGCAGGATCGCCCCGAGGAAGGAGCCAACGAACAGGCACGCCGTGAACGACCGTATCCCCGAGCACGCCTCCGCCACGTTCACCGCGCCCGTCGGCAGCGTGAGCGTGTTGCCCTGCTGCTCGATCGCCAGCCCCAGCGAGTCGAACACGAAAAACACCACCGCCGTCACCTTGCCCAGCAGGAACAGGCTCAGCCGCCCCTCGATGGCCGACACCATCGGCGCCGACACCTGCCACACCGCCGCCGGAAACAGAAACAACAGCGACAGCCGCAGCCGCGCGTCCTCCAAAAGGCGGCAGGGGCGCGTCCCCGCCACCGCGTCCGGCGCGGCGACAAACAGCAGCGCCAGCACAACCCCGCCCGCGCCCGCCGAAATCGCCAGCGTCGCCGGCTGCGACGGCCCCGCCGAGGCCCGCATCAGCGCCCCGAACAAAAACACCAGCGACGCCCCCGCGAGCAACGCCCCCGCGCCCGCGCTGAGGGCAAACCCTCCGACGCCCGCCGCCCGCGGCGACCCCGGCGCGGAGCAGGCCCGCAGCGCCGCGAGGATTTTGGGCCAGCGCTCGCGGATCACGTAGGCGACAAACACCGGCACGAG
>JAISTY010000207.1 GCA_031272375.1 Opitutaceae bacterium
GTTTCGACCCCGGCTCCGCGCCGTTTCCGTGGCACCGCCCGCACACCACCGCCCTCCGATACTCGATGTCCTTCTCAACCCCCTTCGCCGCGTCCTCCAATGAAATCTCCAGATCGTAGCGCAGATCATCCCCGTCCGTTCCCGCGCTCTGGCGGCGGCGCCCCCTGCCCCCGCCGAACCTGGTCTCGAAAATCCCGCCGCCGCCCCCGCCGAACACCTCGCGGAACAAATCCTCCGGGTTGTGGACCCCGCCGAAGCCGCCCGCGCCGAAACCGCCCGCTCCCGCGCCGGCGCCCGGCTGGAACGCCGCGTGCCCGTGCTGGTCATACAACGCCCGCTTCTGCGGATCCTTCAGCACCTCGTAGGCCTCGGAGACCTTCTTGAACATCTCCTCCGCCTCCTTGTTCCCGGGGTTTTTGTCCGGATGAAACTGCACCGCCTTCTTGCGATACGCCTTCTTCAACTCCTCGTCCGAGACGCCCTTCGCGACCCCCAGCAACTCGTAATAATCTTCCTTCGCGGCCATGTTATTCCTTTCCGCTTGAAACCACCACCGACGCCGGCCTCAACAACCTGCCGTTCAACGAATAACCAACACGCGTCACCGCCACAATCCCGTCCGCCGGCACCTTCGCGTCCGGCAGGTGCGAAACCGCCTCGTGCGCGTTCGGGTCGAACGCCGTTCCCGCCGCCGGATTGATTTCCACCAGGCCCTGCTCCCCCAGCGTCCGCTTCAACTGCCCCGCGATCATCTCCAACCCCTCCCCGATCGCCTTCGCGTCCGCGTCCTTCGCCCGCGCCGCCGCCAGCCCGAACCCAAGGCTGTCCAGCACCGGCAGCAACGACTCCAGCACCCGCCCCGCCGCGAACTGCCTCAACTCCTCCTTCTCCCGCGCGTGACGTTTCCGCGCGTTCTCCAAATCCGCCGCCGCCCGCAGAAACCGCTCGTAATTCTCCGCCGCCAGCCGCTTCGCCTCCGCCAGCTCCTTCTCAACAGCGGCAGCTTGTTCGCCGGCGACTTGTCCGCCGGCGACTTGTCCCTCCGCGCCGGCGGGCGCCGCCGTGTCCCGCTCCGGCGGCGGCGCATTGTCCGCGCCATTGACCGCGCCAGCGGCCTGTTCCTTCCCCGACCCGTTCCTTGTTTTTTCGCTCATGTTGAAAAAATTCCACGCGCTCATCCGAAGTCCTCCGTCACCAGCGCCAGCGACGGCTCCTCCGCCGCGAAACGGAACCGCCCCGCGAACGGCAGAATCACATTGTCCCCGCGCCCGACAACCCCGCCGTCCTCCGACCGCAACGCCCCCTCCACCACGCTCAAAATCCGCGCTTTCCCCGGCTCGAACGACAAGCCGCCGCCCGCCTCCACCGGCTCGCGCCGTATCCTGAACTCGTCCGCCGCCGCGATCACCGCCGCCTCCCGCCGCTCCCGCACCGGCTCCGGCTCGAAATCGTCCCACTTGATTGACTTCAATGACTGCTCCACGTGCATCGCCCGCGGCTTCCCGTCCAAACCCATCCGCCCCCAGTCATAAACCCGGTAGGTCGTGTCCGAGTTCTGCTGGATCTCCAAAATCAGGTTGCCGCCGTCAATCGCGTGCAACTGCCCGCTCCGCACTAAAATGGAATCCCCCGCCTTCACCGGAAACCGGTGCGTGCACGTCTCCAAGGTCAACTCCCCCAGCGCCCGCTCGAACCGCTCCCGCGTCACCCCGCGCTTCAGCCCCACAATCAAATGCGACCCCGGCTCGCACGCCGCGATGAACCAGTTCTCCGTCTTCGGCTCGCCCTTCAACTCCTCCGCAACCGATTTCGGCGGATGCACCTGCAAACTCAGCCGTTCGCGGCAGTCGAGCCATTTGACCAAAATCGGGAACGCCCGCTCCCGCGGCCAGTCCGGCCCCATGACCTCCGCGCCGCGCGTCTCAATCAACTCCCGCAACGTCCGCCCGCCGGACAAGCCGCCGCTGACGACCGACTGCGCCTCCGGCCGGTCAACAATGTCCCAGCTCTCGCCGATCAATTTGTCCTGCGGCAACTTGCGACCGAGCGCGGTTTCGAGGACGCGCCCGCCCCAGACCCGTTCCTGATACAGCGGCTTCAAGCGAATGAATTCCATGCCGCGACAAGCTGCCGACGGAGGCGCGTGGGAAAAGCAAAAATTTGCGGCGGCGCGCGGTCCGCCCCGCGCGGGGATTTTTCGCTTTTGGGGTTGCGGGCGGGGAAAACCCACTTGGCATAGCGCGCTCTATACCCGGTCCCCCCTCCCTCCCATGAACATCCTCACCTCCCTCGACTACACGGTCATCATCGGCTTCCTCGCCATCATCATGTTCGTCGGCCTCATCATGTCGCGCCGCGCCTCCAAAAGCATGGAGCACTACTACCTCGGCGGGCGCAACCTGCCGTGGTTCATGCTCGGCGTCTCCGGCATGTCCAACTGGTTCGACCTCACCGGCACCATGATCATCACCTCCTTCCTCTTCCTGCTCGGGCCGACGGGGCTGTTCATCGAGTTCCGCGGCGGCGCCGTGCTCGTCCTCGCCTTCATGCTCGCCTACACCGGCAAATGGCACCGGCGCTCCGGCTGCATGACCCCCGCCGAGTGGAACACCTACCGCTTCGGCTCCGATTTCTCCGGCGAATTCCTCCGCCTCGTCAGCGCCCTCATCGGCGTCCTCTGCATTATCGGCATGGTCATCTACATGGTGCGCGGCGCCACGCTCTTCATGAGCCTCCTCTTCCCCGACTTCAACCCAGTCGCCCTCACCCTCGGCCTCCTCGCCTTCGCCTCCGTCTTCACCATCCTCGCCGGCTTCTACGGCGTCGTCCTCACCGACCTCGTCCAAGGCTCCGTCATGATCGTCGGCTGCATCGTCATCAGCGTCTTCGCCTGGAACGCCGTGACGGACGCCCCCACCCTCGCCGCCACCGCCGCCGAGGTCACCGGCAACCCCAACTGGTATGCCTCCTCCCTCCAATGGAAGGTCGAGAACATGCCGCAAGTGTATGTTGACAAAGGCTATAACTACCTGTTCATGTTCGCGCTGCTCTACATGCTCCGCCAGTGCGTCAACGGCATGACCACCGGCGCGGAGTCGCGCTTCTTCGCCGCCCGCAACTCCCGCGAATGCGGCCTCCAGTGCGTCGTCCAGGGCGTCATGGTCATGTTCCGCTGGCCCTTGATGATCAGCTTCGCCGTCATGGGCATCTTCTTCGTCAAGGACGTCATGCCCCCGGCGGAAAACACCCAGGCCGCCGTCCTCGCCCTCCGCGAGGACTTCCGCGCCTCCAAAACCCCCGCCCTCGCCGTCAACGTCGCCGCCGTCCCCGAAAACGGACGCGAGACACCCGACGAGGCGGCCTTCTGGGGCGCCCTCAAAAGCGGCTGGCACGAGCACAAGGCCGAAATCGTCCGCAACGCCGCCCACGCCCCCGCCCTCGTCGCCCAACTCCGCTCCGCCCTCGGCGACGACTGGCGCAAAAAACTCGGCGTCATCGGCTGGGACGGGCGCGCCGACGCCGAGATGATCCTCCCCGCCGTGCTCGCCTACAAAATGAGTCCGGGCATCAAGGGCTTCCTCATCGTCGCCCTGCTCGCCGCCCTCATGGGCGCCCTCACCGGGCAAATCAACCAGGGCAGCGCCCTCATCACCCGCGACATCTACCAGAACTTCCTCCGCAAAAAGGCCGGCAACCGCGAACTCATCCTCGTCGCCTACGTCTCCACCGCGGCGATTGTCATCATCGGCATCTGGCTCGGACGCCTCGTCGAGAACATCAACCAGATCTGGAGCTGGATCGTGATGGGGCTGACCGCCGGCTCCCTCGGCCCCGGCTTCCTGCGCCTCTACTGGTGGCGCACCAATGCCTGGGGCATGGCCGCCGGCATGTTCGTCGGCGGTCTCGCCGCCGTCCTCCAGGCCGCCCTCTGGCCGGGCATGAGCGAATGGTGGCTCTTCCTCATGTGCGGCGGCTTGTCCTTCGCCTTCGCCATCGCCGTCTCCTGCCTCACAAAGGGCACCGACGCCTCCGTTGTCCGCCACTTCTACCGCACCACCCGGCCCTTCGGCGCCTGGGGCAGATTCAAGGCCGAACTCGACGCCCCCACGCGCCTCGCCTGGGAAAAGGAGCACCGCAACGACATCCTCACCGTCCCCTTCGCCCTCCTCGCGCAGGTCACCCTCTTCCTCCTCCCCATGCAGCTCATCACGAAAAACACCGGCGCCCTCGCCGCCACCCTGCCCCTGTTTCTCGCCGGCGCCGCGGGGATCTACTGGTTCTGGTGGCGCAACCTGCCGCCGAAGGACGAGACGCTCCTCAACAGCATCGCGGAAACGAAGTCCGCCGAATAACCGCCGCGCGCGACAAGCCGCCGCCTCACGGCAGCCGGGCGTCCAGCACCTTCGCCGTCTGCTCCCGCCGGTAGCCCTCCAACGCCTTCGCCACGCGCTTGTCCGACAACGCCAGGAACGCCGCCGCGAACAGCGCCGCGTTCACCGCACCCGCCTTGCCGATCGCGAACGTCGCCACCGGCACCCCCGCCGGCATCTGCGCTGTGGACAGCAGCGAATCCATCCCCTTCAGGCTCGCCGACTCCATCGGCACGCCCAGCACCGGCAGGCGCGTCAGCCCCGCCATGACGCCCGCGAGATGCGCCGCGCCGCCCGCCCCCGCGATGATCGCCCGCAACCCGCGCCCCTCCGCGCCCCGCGCGTATTCAAACGCCTTGTCCGGCGTCCGGTGCGCGCTGATGACCTGCCGCTCCACCGCGACCCCCAGCCCTTCCAGGGTCGCGACCGCGTGCCGCATCGTCTCCCAGTCCGAAACGCTTCCCATGATGACGCCCACAATTGCCTTTGCCATAGGCCGCGCACCCAAACGCCCCCGCCCGCCCGCGTCCATTCAAATCAGGACAACACCGCCGCGCGCCGCGGTTTTTCCCCGATTTTCCACGCGACAAGCCGCCGCGCCCGGCTACGTTCCCGCGCCAACAATCCTCCCGACCATGCGCCGCCTCCGCCTCCTCGCCCAAACCGCCGCCGCCTCCGCCGCCCTCCTCGCCCTCGCCGCCTGCTCGACCATCCGCTTCGACAACGACGGCCGCCACACCGCCGTCTGGCAGCTCCGCACCCTCTCCGGCCTCGTCAACGGCAACAACGACGCCGCCTTCGCCGCCGCCGAAAAAGCCGTCCGCCAGCTCGACCTCTACACCGTCTCCTCCGCCAAGGAACAGTTCTCCTCGAAACTCGTCCTCCGCGCGCCGGGCGACAAACGCGTCACCGTCGCCATCGCCGAAACCAACAGCCTCCAGACGCGCGTGGACATCACCTGGGGCGCCGCCGGCAACCGGACCGCCTCCGTCGCCCTCTACGAGGCCATCCTCAAAAACACCGCCAACTGAACCGCCCCGCGCCCATGCCGCACCCGACTCCCCAACGCCCCGCCATCGCCGTCGCCGACCGCTGGGACGATTACCGCCTCCTCGACTGCGGCGACGGCATGAAATGCGAACGCTGGGGCGCCCGCGTCCTCGTCCGCCCCGACCCGCAAATCCTCTGGCCCAAAAGCGACCCCGCCCCATGGCGCGGGTGCGACGCCCTCTACCACCGCGACGAAAAAGGCGGCGGCCGCTGGGAAATCCGCCGCCCGTTGCCCGAAACCTGGACGCTCCGCTACGACCCGCTCGACCTCGTTTTCCGCATCCGCCCGACCGGCTTCAAGCACACCGGCCTCTTCCCGGAGCAGGCCGTCAACTGGCACTGGTTCTCCGAAAAAATCCGCGCCGCCGGACGCCCCGTCTCCGTCCTCAACCTCTTCGGCTACACCGGCGCCGCCACCTGCGCCGCCGCCAAAGCCGGCGCCTCCGTCTGCCACGTGGACGCCTCCGCGGGCATGGTCCGCTGGTGCCGCGACAACGCCGCCCTCTGCGGCCTCGCCGACGCCCCCGTCCGCTACATCGCCGACGACTGCCTCAAGTTCGCCCGCCGCGAGCACAAACGCGGACGCCGCTACGACGCCGTCATCATGGACCCGCCGACCTACGGGCGCGGCAGCGGCGGCGAACTCTGGAAACTTGAGGACAACCTCTGGGAACTCCTGACAAGCTGCCGCGACCTCCTCACCGACAAGCCGCTGTTCTTCCTTCTCAACGCCTACACCGCCCGCCTCTCGCCAACCGTCGCCGCCAACCTCCTCGCCGAACTCCTGCGTCCCTTCGGCGGACAAGTTGCCGCCGGCGAGGTCGGCCTCCCCGTGTTGTCCGACGGCAAAATCCTCCCCTGCGGCATCTACGGACGTTGGGAAAGCTGACCGCGCCGTCAGCGTCCGCCGCGCGCGAGCGCCGCCCGCAAGGTCGCCTCGACCGGGGCGCGCGGGCGTTCGGGGATTTTGCCAAGGACTTCCTCAAAAAAGCCTTCGACCAGCAGGGCGTTCGCGGTCTCGGGTGGAATGCCGCGCGCCGCCATGTAATAAGCCTGCTCGGGGTCAATGCCGCCGGTCGTCGCCCCGTGCGTGCAGCGGACATCGTTGGCCTGTATCTCCAACCCAGGCAAACTGTTGGCTTCCGCGTCGGGACTCAGAAGGAGGTTGCGGTTGCTTTGGTAGGCATCCGTGCGCTGGGCGTCGGGTTCGACATTGATGAGGCCGGAGAAAACGGTCTTTGAGGTGTCTCGCAACGCGTTTTTGTAGAGCAAATTGGAATAGGTGTCGGGCGCGGAATGCGTTTGCAGGGTGCGCTGGTCAAGGCGACGGTTCGCGTCGGCGTGGGTGAGCGCAAGGATTTCGGCGCGGCCGCCGGGGGCGTCGAGGCGCGTGTGGGACTCGTGGCGGGCGTAGCGCGCGCCAAGATGGAGGTTAAGTGTTGTGACGTTCGCGTCTTGCGCAACGGAGGTCGCGTTGGAATGGAAGGCGGTCGCCTGCCGTCCCCAGTTTTGGATGCCAATGTAAGTCAGCCGGGCGCCGGAGGCCGCGTGGAGATCGCTGACGCCGGAGGCCAGAAGACGGTCACCGTATTCCGTGTCAAAGACTTCGACAAGCGTGGCGGAGGCGTTTTTGCCGAGAATGACAAGCGTGTGGGGGAAGGCGGCGATGTTGTGGCCGTTGAGGACGTGGCGGGCAAAAAGCGGAGTTGTTAGCTCAACGCCGTCAGGAACATATAAAAACGCGCCGCAGGCGGCAAAGGCGGCGTTCAGCTCGGCGAATTTCTCGCCTCCGAGGGCGGCTGGGCGCGCGCGAAAATAGGCGCGGAAGAGGTCGGCGTGTTTCGCAATGGCTTCGTTGAGCGTGCAATAAACAACACCCGGCGGCGGCTTGACGGGCGCGGGGGCGCGGAGCTGTCCGGCGGGAAGCGCGCCAAGGAGGTCGGCGGTCGGGAATGGCTCAAATCCCGACAGACGAATGGCTTCGGTGTCTGTGAAGCGCCAGGTCTCGTCGGTCGGACCGGGGTGCGGCAGGCCAAGGTGGGCGTCCCAGGCGGCGCGTTGGGTGTCGAGCCACCATTCCGGCAGGCGCGCCCGCCCGACGGAGTCGAGGTGACGCTGAAAAAGGCGTTTGGAAATGTAAGTTTCGTTGGCGGACATGATGAAAAGGGAAAGAGGCGCGTTTTTTTATATTAAACAAAAATCACAGGGAGGGATGGAAGGCAGCGTCGGATGAATATTACACAGAGAGCGCGGAGAGGCACACAGAGAGCACGGAGATTTATTGTTTATCCCGCAGAAGATAAGAAGAGACAAACCGAAAAAAACACCGAGGCACCTTGCCATGAACACACGACGAACAAAAAAACTCCGTGTTCTCCGTCCTTCTTCGCGTCCTCTGTATAATATAAAAACTCTCCGTGCCCTCCGTCCCTCTCTGTGATTTCTGTGTGATATTCATCCGACGCTGCCCTCCATTTCGAGATCTATCAGCCGCTTCAATTCGACACTGTATTCCATCGGGAAACGGTTGACGAGGTCGTTGACGAAACCGTTGACGGACAAACTCATGGCCTGCGCCTCCGTCAAACCGCGCTGTTGCATATAAAAAATCTGCTCCGCGCTGACCTTGGAGACGCTGGCCTCGTGCTGCGTGCGGTTGGCGTCGCCTCGGACGGTGATGGCCGGATAGGTGTCGGTGCGGCTGTTTGTATTGATTAAAAGCGCGTCGCATTCGGTGTTGTTTTTGCAATTTTTAAGTCCCTTCGCGACGTGCACGTGGCCGCGGTAGCTCGCGCGCCCGGCGCCGATGGAGATGGATTTTGAAACGATGGTCGAGGTGGTGTCGTCGGCGAGATGGATCATTTTCGCGCCGGTGTCCTGGTGCTGCCCGTCGTTGGCGAGCGCAATGGAGACGACCTCGCCACGCGCGCGCCGGCCTTTCAGCACGACACCCGGATATTTCATCGTGAGGCGGCTGCCGATGTTGCAATCAATCCATTTTATCTCGGCGTTCCCGTGCGCGACACCGCGTTTTGTCACGAGATTGAACACGTTCGGCGCCCAGTTTTGGACGGTTATATATTGTATTTTGGCGTCCTTCAGCGCGACGAGTTCCACGACGGCGGAATGGAGCGTCGAGGTGCTGAATTTCGGCGCGGTGCAGCCTTCCATATAGGTCAGTTCCGCGCCCTCGTCGGCGATGATCAGGGTGCGCTCGAACTGCCCGAAATTCTCGGCGTTGATGCGGAAATACGCCTGCAAGGGTTGCGCCACTTTCACGCCGGGCGGGACATATATAAAACTGCCGCCGCTGAAAACGGCGCTGTTGAGCGCGGCGAATTTGTTGTCGGCGGACGGGATGACCTTCCCGAAGAATTTGCGGAAAATATCGGGGTGTTTCGCAAGCGCCTCGGTGGAATTCATGAATATCACACCTTGCTTTGCAACGAGTTCCTTGACGTTTGAATAGGCGGCCTCGGAGTCGAACTGCGCCTCGACCCCGGCGAGAAATTTGCGCTCCTGCTCCGGGACGCCGAGGCGTTCGAATGTCTTTTTGATGTCGTCGGGAACCTCGTCCCAGGTGCGTTTGGGTTTCTGTCCTTGCGCGAGATAATAGCGGATTTTGGAAAAATCGAGGGTGTCGAGGTCGCGCGTGGCCCAGTGCGTCGGCATGGGTTTTGACAAAAAGATCTTGAGGGCGGCGAGGCGGAAATCGAGGAGCCAGGGCGCCTCCTTTTTGACGGCGCTGATATAGCGGATGGTGTTTTCGGACAGGCCTTTGCCGGCGTCGTAATCATATTTGACGTCGTAGGTGAAGTCGCCGGCGGACTGGTCGAGTCCGATGACGGCGGCTTGTCCGTGCGTGCTGGCGTTGGTGTCGGGCATGATGAGTGTTTGTGAAAATTATATTTTATTGGGTATCCCCCGCAGTTTGAACAAAGCCGCATATTGGTCTGATATTGTGTCGTAATCGGTGAACGTCACACGGTTCCTTATTGGGGCGAAAAGAGGGTCGGCGCTGACTTCCGCGAATTGGTTGCGTTTGAATTTCGGGGCGACGATCACGAAGCGCGCGAAGTAATCGCGAACCATGCAGAATTTTGAAAGGGAATTACGCATGGTTGTCGAATGCTCTATCTCAAAAAAGGAATCCGGAAGATTTCGCTCGTTGAACCAAATAACGTCAACCGACGCCACGCGGCGCAGGATTTCGGGATAGGTGAAATTATATATACGGGATAATCCGGCGATGTTCTTCAGGGGCGTCTCGAGGAAAAGTTTGTTCTTATCCTGTGCCGGAACATATGTTTGCATGTTTTTCATGTTCCCGATTTCCGTGACAAGGCCTTGGTAATAGGAATGGGTGAAAATCCCCGTTCCCTTTTTGTCGCGCGCTTTGAGCCGGAGTCGTTCCTCCACCTCCCTCCTGCGTTCCTTCAATGCCCAGAGGCCCGGTTGTATTCTATAAAACGCTTTGTTGAGCTGGACAATCCTGCGGACGCTTGCCGCTGGAGATTTTGTTTTCCACGAGGAAAAATCAATGAGCCGGTTTAATCTTCCGAATTCGGCGTAGCCGCCGTTTTGTCGCATGGCTTCGATCACTTGCTCGGCTTGGGTTTGTGTTCTCATTTTGCGATGTGGTTTCGGAGATTGGATTTGATTGGATACGCCTTGTTTTATGAGGCGGCGGGGGGTTGCGGGGCGGGTTTCAGCCAGTCGTAGCCGCGGGTTTCGAGTTCGAGGGCAAGGGTTTTGTCGCCGCTTTTCACAATGCGCCCGTCAAACATCACGTGAACATAATCGGGGACGATGTAGTTCAGAAGTCGTTGATAGTGCGTTATCAGGACAATCCCAAGTTCCGGCCCGCGGAGGGTGTTGACGCCGTGGGCGACGATTTTGAGGGCGTCTATGTCAAGGCCGGAGTCGGTTTCATCCATGAACGCGAAGGCGGGTTTGAGCATGGACATCTGGAGGATTTCGCAGCGTTTTTTCTCGCCGCCGGAAAAGCCCTCGTTGACGGAGCGGGAGGTGAAGGAGCGCGCGATTTGAAGCAGATCCATCTTTTCATATAGCGTTTTGTAATAGTTTGCGGCGTTGATGTTTTCGTTTTCGCCGAGACGCGACTGAAGGGCGGCGCGGAGGAAGTTGGCGATGGAGACGCCGGGGATTTCGCTGGGATATTGGAAGGCAAGAAAAAGCCCGGCGCGGGCGCGTTCGTCGGGTTCCATTTTGAGGATGCTTTTGCCGTCGAGGAGGATGTCGCCATTGGTGACAGTGTAATCGGGGTGTCCGGCGACGGCTTTGGAGAGGGTGGATTTGCCGGTGCCGTTGGGTCCCATGATGGCGTGGACTTCTCCGGAGCGGACGGTCAGGTTAAGGCCTTTGACGATTGGAGTTTCCGGCGTTGCGGCAAGGGCGACGGCGAGGTCGCGTATTTCGAGTGTTTGCATGTTGAAGGGAGAGGTTTTATCCACGGATTTCACTGGGTTTCACTGATTGTTTTTCGAACAGAAGAGGGATGAGGATGGATTTGTTTTTACCGCGGATTATTCGTGGGAGGAG
The DNA here is from genome assembly GCA_031272375.1 of Opitutaceae bacterium. Lineage (GTDB taxonomy): Bacteria > Verrucomicrobiota > Verrucomicrobiia > Opitutales > Opitutaceae > JAISTY01. The sequence goes on from JAISTY010000207.1 coordinate 10,983, forward strand.
GCGAGGCGTCCGTGGAAGGTGATCTCGATGTCGTCAACGGCGCAGTTGGCGGGGAGGAGTTTTTTGAGGGCGTCGAGGGTTTCGGGCGGAAGGGTGATGTCGTGGGTGAGGCCGGTGGCCTTGTCGCGGAAATGCGCGTGGGGTTCGAGGTTGGAGCAGTAGCGGGTGGAACGTCCCTCGAAACGGAAGGCGCGGATGAGGTTGTGGGCTTCAAGGGCGTCGAGGCAGTTGTAAATGGTCGCCAGGGAAATGGTCGGGCGCTTGGCGCGGACGCGGGCAAAGACCTCGTCGGCGGTGGGGTGGTCGCGGGTCTGGAGGAGGACGCGATAGACGAGTTCGCGTTGGGGCGTGCCACGCAAGCCGCTGTTGAGGAGCGTTTTGGAGAGATGCGCGGTTGGGTTTGCGGCGGCGGCTGTCATGGCGGCGACTTGTTGTTTTGCGGCGAGGGAAAGCGCGCGGGCACGCATTGCAAGCGAGAATTGGAATTATACCAATTTTCAATAAGCGGGGCGTGTTTTTACGGGTTGCGTTTGGCTTGGGGGCGGTTGTTTTGCGCGGACTTTATGAACCTGCCCAATTGCATCACGCTCTCGCGGATTCCGCTGATGATCCTCGTGGTCTGGCTGATGGAACAGCGTTGGACGGGCGCGGCGCTGACGGCCCTCCTCGTGTATGTCGTCGCCGCGCTGGGCGACTGGCTCGACGGCTACCTTGCCCGCAAAAACCGCAACGTCTCCGTGTTCGGAAAATTCATGGACGCGCTGACGGACAAGATTTTCGTGCTGGGCATCCTGATCGCGTTCGTCGAGGGGCAGGTTGTCTCGATTTACTGGGTGCTGCCGGTGTTGTGCCGCGAGTTTTTAGTGTCGGGGATGCGGATGATGGCGGCGGCGAAGGGCGTGGTCATCGCGGCGGAGCGCGGCGGCAAAACCAAGACGCTCGTGCAGATGATCTCAATCGGGATGCTGCTCGGCGCGCCGGTGTTGTCGCGGGACTTCCCGGCGTGGCTCGACGACAGCTTCCTTGGGCGCGGCTGGGACGTCTGGGCGGGCTGGCTGCATTGGGCGGGCTGGCTGCTGTTCGTCTTCAGCGTCTGGCTGACGGTGCGTTCGGGCCTGGAATACATCACCAAATACCGGCGGATGATCTTCGAGGACGGCGTGTGAAACCCGGCAACGGACAACAAACGGGCGGCGCGCGGCGGACGGGAGCCGGCTGGGTCGTGTCGCTGGCGACGCTGGGGCCGCTGGGCCGGAAACTGCCCGCGCCGGGAACATGGGGGGCGCTCGCGGGGACGGCGTGGTTCGCGCTGTTTTTCCGGGAAACAGGGACGGCGGCGCTCGCGGTCTGGAGCCTCGCGACGGCGCTCGCTGCGGTGGCGGTCTGCGGCGGCGCGGAACGGCGCCTCGCACGCCGCGACCCCGGCTGCGTGGTGCTCGACGAATTTGTCGCCATGCCCCTCTGTTTCCTCAACTGGCGCGCCGTCACCGTCGCGGACATCGGCGGGTGGACGCCGCCGTTCTGGGCGGTGCTGGCGGCGGGGTTCCTGCTGTTCCGGTTTTTCGACATCCTGAAACCGCTCGGCATCTCGCGCCTGCAGGACCTGCCGGGCGGCTGGGGCGTCGTGGCCGACGACATCGCCGCCGCGCTCGCGGCCTGCGCCTCCCTGCACGTCCTGACAGCGGTCGCGGTGGCGCTCGCGCGGTGATTTTTTTTCGCCGCCGGCGCGCGCTCCGCGGGCCTTTTGCGGGTTG
>JAISTY010000015.1 GCA_031272375.1 Opitutaceae bacterium
CGCGCCGAGGCGGAGGAGCATTTTGGAGACGTTGACGCCCTTGCCGCCGACCTGGAAGGCGGCGGAGGCGGCGCGGTTGGTGCCGCCGCGGCGCCAGCCGCCGGGAAAGTCGAACGCGCGTTCGGCGAGGAGGTTGCCGGTGAGGGTGTGTATCATGGGCGTCAGGCGTAGCCGCGGCGGGATTCGAGGGCGTTTTTGAGGGTGCCGGGGTCGGCGTAGGGGACGCTGCCGCCGCTGGGGAGGCCGAAGCCGATGCGGGTGACGGCGAGGGGCGTTTCGCGTTTGGGGAGGTGTTGGGTGATGTAGTGGCAGGTGGCCTCGCCCTCGATGTCGTTGGAGAGCGCGAGGATGAGTTCGTCAACGGGTTCGGTCGCGAGGCGGTCGAGGAGGGGTTGGAGGTTGAGCTGGGCGGGGCCGACCCCGGAGACGGGGGAGAGTTTGCCGTGGAGAACGTGGTAGCGCCCGCGGTAGGCGCCGGAGCGTTCGAAGGCGATGAGGTCGGGGATGTGCTCGACGGCGCAGAGGCGGGCGGGGTCGCGTTTTTCGTCGGCGCAGACGGGGCAGAGGGCGGCCTCGGACAAGTTGCCGCAGAGGGAGCAGCGGCGGAGGACGCGGGCGGCCTCGTTGAGTGCGTTGACGAGGGCGGGGAGGGCGGCGGGTTCGGTGACCAGCAGGTGCAGGGCGGCGCGCTCGGCGGAGCGGTGGCCGAGACCGGGGAGCCGCTTGAGTTGCTGGCGGAGGTTGTCAAAGGCGGCGGACATTCCGGTTCAGGGGGCGGGTTGCTTTTGGGTTTTGAGCCAGGCGAGGACGGCGGCGGGGGTGTCGGTCGTCACAAATTCGAGGCCGGCGGCGGCGGCTTTTTGGTAATCGGCGGGGGTCGGGGCGCCCCAGCCGCCGACGGACAGTCCGGCGCGTCTGGCGGCATCAACGGCCTCGCGGGTGGTGCCTTTGACGCGGCAGGCGATGGTGTGGATGCCGAGGTCGAGGGCTTCGCGGACGCGGTCGGGGCCGCAGGGGTCGCCGAGGATGACGAGGGTGGCGTTGGGGGCGGCGCGGCGCATGGCGAGGAGGGCGCGGCGGTCGAAGGAGGAGTAGCGGTAGGCGGAGGGCGGCAGCTTGCCGGAGACGGCGGCGTGGATTTTGCGGCAGTAGGGGTCAAGGGCGTCGTCGGGGTATTGTTTCTTGTTGGTCTTCAATTCGAGCTGGAGGAGGACGTTTTCCTTGGCGGCGGTTTTTTCGGCGAGGAAGGCGAGGAGGTCGTCGAGGGCGGGGATGGGGGCTTTGGTTTTGAGGGTGCGGATTTCCCGGAGTTGGGCGGCGGTCAGGGTTTCGACGGAGCCGTCGGCGCCGGTGGTGCGTTTGAGGGTGTTGTCGTGGAGGAGGAAGAGGGCGCCGTCGAGGGACATGCGGACGTCGGTTTCGAAGGCGCGGGCGCCGGCGGCGAAGGCGGTTTGGAAGGCGGCGAGGGTGTTTTCGTCGGCTTCGCGGGAGCCGCCGCGGTGGGCGAGGGGGAGGGGGAAGGCGGGCGGGGGTGTCGCGGCGGCGGCGGTGGTCGCCGCGCAAAGGGCGCCGAGGGCGGCGGAGAGGAGGCGGGGGAGTTTTTTTCTCATGGCGGTTGGGGGGCTCATGCGAGCAGCGCGGTGGGGGGCGGGCAAGCGCGGTTTGCCGTGGGCGCGGGGGCGGAAATAAAACCGCCCGGCCTGTGAGGGCGCGGGCGGTCGCGTTAAAAAGCTGCCGGCGGCAGGTTGTTATTTTTTGGCGCCGGGGAAGGTGACGGAGGGGGCCGCGGAGGGGGCGTCGGCGGGCTTGTCCTTGTTGATGAGCGCCTGGACCTCGCCGGTGATGTCCACAACGCCGTTGGTGTAGACGAGGGTGGGCATCAGGTTGAAGCTGTTGCCGGAGGCGTCGAAGACGATGTTGAGGCCTTTGCCGGAGGCGACGGTTTTGACGATCTCGTTGATTTTACCGACGAGGAGCTGGCGGAAGCTGGCGGTGCGTTCCTGGACGGCGCGCTGGGTGGTGGCGCGGAAGTTGTTGACTTCCTGCTGTTTCGCCTGGAGGGCCTGAACCTTGACCTGGAAGTCGGCCTCGAGCTTTTGCTTGGCGGAGTCGGCGAGGGCCGGGTTTTTGGCGCTTTCCTGGATTTTGCGGACTTCCTCGACGAGGGCCTGGCCCTGCTGGTTGAGGGTCTGGAGCTCCTTTTCAGCGGCCTGCATGTCCGCTTCGAGCTGGGCCTTCTGGGCGACGGTCTCGTAGTGGTTGTCGAAGAGGGTCGCCATGTTGACGATGCCGATTTTGGGCGCGTTGGTCTGGGCTTGGGCGGCGACGGCGAAGAGGCCGGCGAGCGCGATTGCTAACGTTGTTTTGGTCATGATTTTCATGGGTGGAAGTGAGTGTTGGTTGGCCGGTTTCCCGGTGAAAAGGCGGGGAAGCTGGGGGATTTAGAAGCGTGTGCCAAACGAAAAATTGAACTGGTTGCCCTTGCCGCTGTCGTTGCGGGAGCGGACGGGGATGCCGTAGTCGAGGTTGAGGGGGGCGCCCATGATGAAGAGGCGGAAGCCGAAGCCGATGTTGGCGCAGTAGTCGCGGTAGTTGAAGTCGTAGGCGCCGGAGTTGACGAAGCCGGCGTCGTAGAAGAGGGCGAAGCGGATCTGCTCCACGATGGCGACGGAGTATTCAAAGCTGACCATGCCGTAGGTTTTGCCGCCGATGGGTTCGCCGTTTTCCTTGGGGCCGACGTCGCGGTATTCGAAGCCGCGGAGGGTATACATGCCGCCGAGGAAGAACTGGTCGTAGAAGGGGATGCCGTTGGGGTTGTTGCCGTATTCCTCCATGGCGCCGGCCCAGAGGAGGACCTGGAGGGTTTGTTTCTGGGTTTCAAAGAGGGGGAAGTATTGGGCGCCGCGGAACTCGAGCTTGTAATAATCGAAGTCGCCGCCGAGGGGGCCGCCGGAGACGGAGGTGCGCAGCTCGTAGCGGCTGCCGCGGGTGGTGTTGATGAGGAGGTCGCGGGTGTCGCGCAGGAGGGTGAAGGAGGCGCGGGACTCGATGGAGCGTCCGGCCCAGTCCTGGAAGATTTGGGGGGCGGAGGAGGAGACGTCGCGGATCTCGATGTCCTCAAGGGTGTAGGAGAGGGTGCCTTCGATCCATTCGACGAGGCGGCGGCGGAGGTAGAGGTTGGCGCCGAGGCGGGTTTCGTTGTAGTAGGAGGAGTCGTAGTCGTTGGACTCGCGGTAGAGGTCGAAGCCGAGGGCGAGTTGTTTTTGGAAGAGCCAGGGTTCCTCGAAGGAGAGGCGGGCGGTGTTGGAGACGGAGCCGATGGAGACGCGGATGCGGAATTTCTGGCCGGCGCCTTGGAAGAAGCCTTTGGGGTTGAAGAGGTCGAAGTTGGACTGGGAGACCTCGGCGTAGACGAAGAGTTTTTCGAGAGAGGAGAAGCCGAGGCCGAGGGAGAGGTCGCCGGTGCGGCCCTCCTTGACGGCGACCTTGAGGTTGCGGCGTCCGGGGATGTTGGTGGATTCTGGGGTGAGGTTCACGTCCTCGAAGAAGCGGGTGTTCTGGAGGCGGGTTTTGGAGTTTTTCATGCGGACCATGTCGAACACGTCGCCGGGGCCGAGGGAGAGTTCGCGGAGGATGACGGTGGACTTGGTCTTGGTGTTGCCCTCGACGCGGACGGTTTCGACGTGGAAGCGCTCGCTTTCGCGGATCTTGTATTCGATGTCTATGGCGCCGGTCTCGAGGTTGGGTTTGCGGATGACCTGGACGCGGGTGTCGAGGTAGCCGTCGGAGCCGTAGGCGTCCTCGATGCGGGTGACGTCCTCGTCAATTTTGGAGGGGGCGAAGAGTTCGCCTTTTTTCTGGCGGAGGAGGGAGAGGAGGTGGGCGGAGGGGATGATTTCGTTGCCGGAGACGGCGATGTCGCCGACGCGGTATTGTTTCCCCTCGGTGATGAAGATGCGGAGGACGAGGCGGTTGGGTTGGGGGTATTCAAAGGCGACTTTTTCGTGGGGGATTTCGACGTCGAGGTAGCCTTGCTCGCGGTAGAAGTCGCGGAGTTTGCCGATGTCGTCGTCGAACTTGTCGTCCTCGAAGCGGCCGCCGCCGGTGATCCAGGAGAAGATCCACCAGCGGCTTGTGTCCATTTGTTTGCGGAGTTTACGGGCCTTGATGTGGGCGTTGCCCTCGAAGAGAATGTCGGCGAGGCGGGTTTTGACGCCCTCGCGGATTTTGAAGGTGACGGTGCCGAAGTTGGTCTCGCGGTTGCGTTCGATGCTGTAGGCGACCTGCGCCTGGTTGTAGCCGGCCTCCTGGTAGTAGGTGTGGAGTTTGCGGGTGTCCTCCTTGACCTGGCGTTCGTCGAGGGCGACGCCGACCTTGGTCTTGATTTCCTCCTCGAGGGTGGAGCTTTTCTTTTCCTTGTTGCCCTCGAAGACGATGGCGAGGACGCGGTATTTGGGGGTGATTTCGACGGCGAGGTCCACGGCGTCGCCGCGTTCCCGGCGGTCAACGGCGATGTATTCGAACATGCCGGTCCGGTAGAGGGTGCGGATGTCGCGATCCAGGATGCCGTCGTCGAGGTCGGCGCCCTCGCGGGACTGCATGTTGGCGCGGACGACGGCTTCGCTGACGTTGCCGGCGCCGACGAAGGAGATGTCAATTTTCCCGATTTTGCGGGCGGGCGCGGAGGCTCCGGCTGATTGCGCCCAGAGGGCGGGCGCGGCGGCCAGCGCGAGCGTCGGCGGGAGGAGACGGAGGAGTT
>JAISTY010000033.1 GCA_031272375.1 Opitutaceae bacterium
GCCGCCCCGCTTTTGGAATCAAGGCAAAGCCCCCCGCGCGTCCGTTCACCACAACTGGATCTGTTCCGGCATTTGCTCGGGCGGCACCTCCTTCGCGGGCGCGCCGTGGATGACGTAGGCGTTCTCCCATTGGAAACGCGTGAGAAAAAACGCCCGCACCTTCCCCTCCTCCGGCACGTTTTTGCGCACCCGCTCAAGGTGTGTCTGCTGCCGCGCGAAACTCACGCAGGGCCGCGCGTAGACGCTGAACTGCAACATCTGGAACCCGTCATCCAAAAGAAAATTGCGGAAGTCCGACGCGGCCTTCCGTTGCGCTTTGCTCCCCACGGGCAAATCAAAGGCGACTACGAGCCATCCCATTTTGAATTTTTCCACGTCCATGGACGGTAATGACGGACGCTGCCGTTGAGGACGGCCTGGCGGAAGCCTCGGACAACGCCCTCGATGCAGCCGGCGATTTCAAGCTCCAACCCAAGGTAGTCCACGCGCTCCAGCACGAAGCCGGTGACGAAGCGGCGGAACTCCCCTGTGACGTCGAAGACATCCGCGTCGGGCCGTTCGCTGACCCATTGCCAGACGCGCCAGTCAACGCAGGGGCGGAACGGCTCCATGAGGTCGTAGGCGAGCGGCGCGCTGCGCTCGCGGATGGCGTGGGAAATGCCGACGGTGGGGTCGAGGCCGAAACCGTAAAGTTTCTGGAGAACCGTGGAGAGCAGCACGGCGTAGCCGTAGTTGAGAAGGTCGTTCAACCCGCCGAGCCTCCGCCCGCGCGCGAAGCCCTCGACGCGGAGGGCGTTGGAGAAAATCTCCCAGAACAACTTCGCGCAGCCGCCCTCCTTGCGCGGGGTGCGGGCGGCGGCGGCTTGTTCGAGGTCGCGCGTCGCGGGGGCGTCCGGCGCGATGCGGCGGGCGAGCGCGAGCTGGTTGGCGCATTTGGCGTCAATCGTCCTCGCCCAGAGCGAGCGGCGCGTTTTCTCGGGCAACGTCAGGTGCCGCCGCGTGAGCAGCGTGTCGCTGGCGCGGCACGCGGGCAGCAGCAGCCCGACCGGCTGGAAACGTTCGCAGATGACGAGCGCGACACCCTGCCGCGCCGCCTGCAAAAAAAGATGGCTGTGGATGCGCGCGGAAAAACTCGTCACCACAATCGCGGCGATGTCCTCGAGCGGCAGGCTGCGGACGGCGCCGTCCTTCGTCTTGCAGACAAACTGCCCGTCGCGGCAGGTCAGGTCGGCCTCGGGAGCGTCAACATTGACAATGTGGTAGGACATAGCGGGCGCGGGTTGCGAAGGCTGTGTGGCCGGTTCCGAACACGGGAAGTCGCGGCAGCTTGTCCGCTATTCGCGGGCATCCCGCAATTTGAAAGGCGCGCCCCCGCCCCTCTTTCCCCTTGCGCCGGAACGCCCTGAAAATCCCGCGAAAAAATCCCTTGTTTTTCTCATACAGCCCCCCACAAACGCCCCCGAAAAGGAGGAAGGACATCCCAGCCAAGCCACGCACACGAAAAAAAACCCCGAACCACCATATACGGTGGTGTTGACACGCCCAAAGCCCCAACCCGTAGTGCCGCCCCTCATTTTCCAGACAAGCCGCCGCCGCTCCCTTTCCTCTCACTTTCCGCTTCGCAAAACCATTCCTCCCTTCAACTCGTTTCAACCATGTCCGCCTCTTCCCTCCCTCCCGTCCTCCACCCGCAAAACGGCCTCCAGGACTTCATCGCCATCTCCCGCTACGCCCGCTACTCCCCTGAAAAACGCCGCCGCGAAACCTGGGCCGAGGCCGTCGGGCGCGTCCGCGACATGCACCTCGCCCACTACCCCGACACCTCCCTCGCCGCCGCCGCCCAAACCGCGCTCGACGCCGGCGACCTCACGCCCGCCGACCTCGCCGACCTCGCCCCCGTCCAGAACCTCGGCGCCCTCCACGACGCCATCCGCGACGCCTTCGACGCCGTCAACCGCCGCCAGGTCCTGCCCTCCATGCGTTCCCTCCAGTTCGGCGGCCAGGCCATCCTCACCAAGCACGCCCGCGTCTATAACTGCGCCTTCACCTACCTCGACCGCGTGGACGCCTTCCGCGAGGCCTTCTACCTCCTCCTCTGCGGCTGCGGCGTCGGCTTCTCCGTCCAACGCCACCACGTTGACAAGCTGCCGCCCCTCGCCCCCGTTGACCCCTCCAAACCCCTCGAAACCTGGTTCATCGAGGACACCATCGAAGGCTGGGCCGACGCCCTCGACGCCCAGATCCGCGCCGCCATCGAGGGCCGCGTCATCGCCTTCGACTACTCCCTCATCCGTCCCGCCGGCGCGCCCCTGCGCACCTCCGGCGGCAAGGCCCCCGGCCCCCAGCCCCTCTTCCACTCCCTCAAACGCATCGAGCACATCCTCCACAACGCCGCCGGGCGCCGCCTCCGCCCCATCGAGGCCTACGACATCCTCATGTGGATCGCCAAGGCCGTCCTCTCCGGCGGCGTCCGCCGCTCCGCCACCATCTGCCTCTTCACCGCCGACGACGAGGAAATGGCCCGCGCCAAAACCGGCGACTGGCTCGACAAAAACCCCCAGCGCACCGCCTCCAACAACTCCGCCGTCATCCCCCGCGCCACCGCCACCCGCGGGCAGTTCGAGCGCCTCTTCCAGCAGCAGAAGGAATTCGGCGAACCCGGCTTCTACTTCGTCGAGGACCCCGAATACGGCGCCAACCCCTGCGTTGAAATCGGCCTCCACCCGCGCGTCACCCTCGACGAACCCGCCATCGCCCGCCTCCGCGAGCTTGGCCACAAGGAACCCCTCCGCCCAGGCCAGGTTCTCACCGGCGTCCAGTTCTGCAACCTCACCACCATCTCCTCCGCCGAGGCCTCCTCCCCCGCCCAATTCCACCAACTCTGCGCCCGCGCCGCCCTCATCGGCACCCTCCAGGCCGGCTACACCGACTTCCAATACCTCTCCCCAGCCTCCCGCCTCATCACCGAACGCGAGGCCCTCCTCGGCGTCTCCATCTGCGGCATCCTCGACCGCCCCGGCCTCCTCCTCGACCCCAAGGTTCTCCGCGCCGGCGCCGCCATCGTCAAAACCGTCAACGCCATCGTCGCCCGCGCCATCGGCATCAACCCCGCCGCCCGCACCACCTGCGTCAAACCCGAGGGCACAGCCTCCCTCCTCCTCGGCACCTCCTCCGGCATCCACCCCCACCACTCCCAACGCTACTTCCGCCGCGTCCAGACCAACATCCACGACCCCATCTACAAACACTTCAAAAAAACCAACCCCCACATGACCGAACCCAGCATCTACGACCCCAACGGACGCACCGAGGTCATCACCTTCCCCGTCGAAGGCCCCGCCTTCGGCATCTACCGCGACGACCTCTCCGCCCTCCGCCACCTCGAATACATCCGCATCGTCCAGGAAAACTGGGTCAAAGCCGGACGCCGCCACGAAAAACACTCCCCCGGCCTCCACCACAACGTCTCCTGCACCATCTCCGTCAAAGACCACGAATGGCCCGCCGTCGCCGACTTCATCTGGGAGCACCGCCACGAATTCACCGGCATCGCCCTCCTCAAGGACACCGCCGACAAACTCTACCCACAGTCCCCCCGTGAAAACGTCTCCACCCCAGACGACATCCGCCAGTGGAACACCCTCGCCTACAACCCCGTTGACTACACCACTCTCGAAGAAGACGAGGACATCACCGACCTCAAGGCCACCGTCGCCTGCGCCGGCGGCCAGTGCGAACTCGCCTGACAACCGCCACCAACCCACGCCCCCCATGTTCCGCATCGGCCACGGCTACGACATCCACCGCGCCAACCCCGCCCGACCCCTCGTCCTCGGCGGCGTCCCCTTCCCCGACGCCCCCTTCGGCCTCGACGGCCACTCCGACGCCGACTGCCTCACCCACGCCATCTGCGACGCCCTCCTCGGCGCCCTCGCCCTCCCCGATATCGGCCACTTCTTCCCCAACAC
>JAISTY010000043.1 GCA_031272375.1 Opitutaceae bacterium
CGGCGTGCGCGGGCCTTACGGCGGCGCGGTTGTCAACGAACGCTTTGCGGCACGGCTGGGGTTCGCCGCCGCAAAATGGATCGCGGAGGCGAAGGGCCGCCGCAACGGGCGCGTCCTCATCGGACGCGATACGCGGGCATCGGGCGCCCCCCTCGCGGAGGCCACGGCCTCGGGCGTCGCGGCCGCGGGCCTCTCACCGCTCTCCCTCGGCGTGCTCCCAACCCCGGCGGTGGCGCGCGCGGTGACGCGTTCGGGCGCGGCACTCGGCGTTGTCATCACCGCCTCCCACAACCCGGCATCGGACAACGGCATCAAGTTTTTCTCCCCGGATGGAATGAAGCTGACGGACGCGGAGGAGGCCGCGGTGGAGGCGGCGTTGGACGGGGCGCCGGAGGCGTTCGCGGACGCGGGAACTTTGCCGGATGACGGCGGCGCCGCGGAGCGCGATTACATCCGCGGGCAAACGGAGCTGTTGCCGCCGGGGGCCTTGCGGGGCTGGAAAATCGTCCTCGACACGGCGAACGGGGCGACGGCGCGGACAAGCGCGGCGGTGCTCTCGGCGCTGGGCGCGGATCTGGCGCGGATAGGCGACGCCCCGGACGGCGCGAACATCAACGCGGGCGTCGGCAGCGAATGCGCGGACGCCCTGGCGCGGCGGGTTGTCGCGGAGACGGCGCGCCTCGGCGTCGCCCACGACGGCGACGGCGACCGTTGCGTCCTGTGCGACGGGAGCGGGGCGGTTCTGGACGGCGACGAGCTGATGGCCATCCTCGCGACGGACGCGTTGCGGCAGGGGACGTTGAGGGAGAAAACGTTGGTGGCGACGGTGCATAGCAACATGGGGTTGGACATGGCGGTCAGGGCCGCCGGCGGGCGTGTGTTGCGGGCGGCGGTGGGCGACCGCTACGTGCTTGAGGAAATGCTGCGAAGCGGGGCGGGGCTTGGGGGCGAGTCGAGCGGGCATGTGATTTTCGCGGAGGTGGCCCCGACGGGCGACGGGCTGACGGCGGCGTTGCGCGTGCTCGGGGTGATGCTGCGGACGGGGCGGACGCTGGCGGAGTTGCGCGCCGTGTTGCGCAAGCTGCCGCAGGCGACGCTGGCGTTGCGGGTGTCCGAGCGGCGCCCGTTGGAAAACTGTCCCGCGCTCTCGGCGGAGATGAAAAAATTAGAGGCGGAGCTTGGGAGCGGCGGGCGGGTGTTGGTGCGTTATTCGGGGACGGAGGCCAAGTTGCGGCTGTTGGTGGAGGGCGGCTCGGACGCGGTCGCGCGGGCCGGGGTGTCGCGTCTCGCCGCCGCCGCCACCACTGACCTCGGCGCGTTGTGAGTTTTTGGGTTTTGGGGTCTCACGCGAAGACACGAAGACACGAAGTTTTTTTGCCCCATCTTTTCGGAAATTGTCGCGACCAGACCCAAGACCGTGGATGTTATCGCAAATGGGGGCGCGTTGGTTTCCATTGCCGGCGTGTCTTTTCAGCTTCCCGCCAGGAGTTTGCGGAGGGCTTGGTCAACCTGGGCGGGGGGGATTTTGCCGCGGGCGGATTTCATGACGGGGCCTTTTAAGGCGTTGATGGCACTGTCTTTGCCAGCACGGAACTCGGCGGCGGCTTTCGGGTTGCCGTCAATGGCGGCACGGCACCAGGTTTCGAGTTCGGTGGCGTCGGCTGGGGCGGTTTTGAGATTGAGGCGGGTGGCGAGGGCGTCGGGGGCGTCGCCCGTGGCCGCCATCTGCGCGAAAACTGTTTTTGCGGAGGCGTTTGTGAGTTGTCCGTCGGCGATGAGGCGGACGAGTGCGACGAGGTTTTCGGGGGTGATGCGGGTTTGGAGGGGGAGGTCGGAGGGGTTGCTCACGGAGGGCACAGAGGGGTCGGAGGGGGCGGAGGGGATTTCTGATTTAAGATTTGAGATTTCAGTGGGTTCGGAGAGTGCGCGGAGGAGGTCATTGACGATCCAGTTGGCGAGGGGTTGGGCGAGTTTGGGGGCGTCGGCGGCGGCTTGTCGGAGGCAGCAGTCGTAGTAGTCGGCAACTTGTTTGTCCCAAATGAGAACAGAGGTGAGCGTGTAGGGGATGTTGTAGGTTTCCTGGAGGCGGCGTTGGCGGTCGAAGGGGCGTTCGGGGAGGGAGGCGGCGATGCGTTGTTTCCATTCGGCGTCAACGCGGACGGGGAGGAGGTCGGGGTCGGGGAAGTAGCGGTAGTCGTGGGCATCTTCTTTGCCGCGGAGGGATTGGGATGCTCCGGTGGTGCCGTCGTAGTCGCGGGTTTCCTGGGTGACTTTGCCGCCGTTTTCGAGGAGGGCGGTTTGGCGGCGGATTTCGTGGGCGATGGCGTCGCGGACGTAGGCGATGGAGTTGAGGTTTTTCATTTCAACTTTGGTGCCAAGGGTTTGCGTGCCTGTTGGCCGGATGGAGACGTTGACGTCGCAGCGCATCTGGCCTTTTTCCATGTCACAGTCGGAGACGGCGGCTTGTTGCATGAGGGCGCGGAGGGAGGTGAGGAAGGCGTGGGCTTCGTCGGGGCTGTGGAGGGCGGGTTTGGTGACGAGTTCCATGAGGGGTGTGCCGGCGCGGTTGAAGTCAACGAGGGAGTCGGTGGCGTGGTGGTTGAGTTTGCCGACGTCCTCTTCGAGGTGGATGTGGTCAATGGGGATTTTTTTGTGTTCGCCTTGGATGTTGCGGGCGGGGCCTGGGAGTTCGATTTCAACTTCGCCGCCGAGGCAGATGGGCATGGCTTGCTGGGTGAGCTGGTAGTTTTTGGGGGAGTCTGGGTAGAAGTAATTCTTTCGGTCCCAGCGACATTCGGGGGCGATTTCGCAGCCGAGCATGAGGCCGGCGCGGATGACTTGGTCGAGGGCGGTTTTGTTGAGGACGGGGAGGGCGCCTGGGAGGGCGAGGACGACGGGGTCGGCGAGGGTGTTGGGGGGGAAGCCGTAGGCGGCGGGGGCGCGCGTGAACATTTTGGTGCGCGTTTTGAGCTGGATGTGGACTTCGAGGCCGATGACGGGTTGGTATTTCATTATAGGGTGTTGTTTTGGTGCTTGCTCGCAGGCTTCGGGTTTTTGGGACGGTTATTTTTTGAACCGCCAAGACGCCAAGGCGCAAAGATCGGAGCGGAGGTTTTGTGAGAGGTTTTAATCAAAGGTTGGGAGGCGTGAGGCCGTGGTGGTGGGCGAGGTCGTAGGCGTGGGCGGTTTGGAGGAGGGGGGCTTCCTGCAAGGGGCGTCCGATGAGCTGGGCGCCGATGGGGAGGCCGGATTTCGTGAAGCCGGCGGGGATGCTCAACGCGGGGAGGCCGGCGAGGTTAACGCCAATTGTGTAGATGTCAGAGAGATACATCGCGAGGGGGTTGGCGGATTTTTCGCCGAGTTTGAACGCGGGCGTCGGCGAGGTGGGGGTGAGGATGACGTCAACGTCCTTGAAGGCGTTGATGAAGTCGTTGCGGATGAGGGTGCGGACTTTTTGGGCGCGGAGGTAGTAGGCGTCGTGGAAGCCGGAGGAGAGGACGTAGGTGCCGAGGATGACGCGGCGTTTGACCTCGGGGCCGAAGCCTTCGGCGCGGGTTTTGGCGTAGAGGTCAACGGCGTCGGTGGCGCGCGGGGAGCGGGAGGTGTAGCGGATGCCGTCGTAGCGGGCGAGGTTGGAGGAGCATTCGGCGGTGGAGAGGATGTAATAGACGCTCAACGCGAACTTTGTGTGGGGGAGTGAGATTTCGCGGAGGGCGTGGCCGCGGGTTTCGTAGAATTTGGCAACGGCTTCGACGGCGGCGGCGACCTCGGGGTCGAGGCCTTCGCCGAAGTATTCCTTTGGGATGCCGATTTTTTGGGGCGGCAGGTTGTCGTTGAGGGCGGCGGGGTAATCGGGGTGGGGGCGGTTGAGGGAGGTGGAGTCGTGCCCGTCGTGGCCGGCGATGGTGTTGAGGAGGAGGGCGGCGTCGGCGACGGTGCGGGCGAAGGGGCCGATTTGGTCGAGGGAGGAGGCGAAGGCGGCGAGGCCGTGGCGGGAGACGAGGCCGTAGGTGGGTTTGAGGCCGACGGTGTTGCAGAAGGCGGCGGGTTGCCGGATGGAGCCGCCGGTGTCGGAGCCGAGGGAGAGGGGGGCTTCGCCGGCGGCGACGGCGGCGGCGCTTCCGCCGGAGGAGCCGCCGGAGACGCGGGCGAGGTCGTAGGGGTTGAGGGTGGTCTGGGTGGCGGAGTTTTCAGTGGAGGACCCCATCGCGAACTCGTCCATGTTGCAACGGCCCCAGAGGACGGCGCCGGCGTCGCGGAGTTTTCGGGTGACGGTGGCGTCGTAGGGGGAGACGTAATTGGCGAGGATTTTGGAGGAGGCGGTGAGGGGCTGGTCGCGGGCGGCGATGATGTCCTTGAGGGCGACTGGGATGCCGTCGAGGGGGGAGAGGGGGGCGTTGGCGGCGCGGCGGGCGTCGGAGGCGGCGGCTTGTTGGAGGACGGCGGTTTCGTCGAGGGAATTGAGGGCGCGGACGCGGGGTTCGACGGCGCGGGTTCGTTCGAGGAGGGCGCGGGCGAGTTCGGTCGCGGAGATTTTTTTCGCGTCGAGGAGGGCGGAGAGGGCGGCGGCGGTCTGGGCGTGGAGCGGAGTGTCGGGCATGGCGAGTGGGGGAGTTGAAACAGAAGGCGTCAGGGAACGGAAGGAAGAGGTTGGGGAGTTTTTTTCTCAAAAAAAGGAACAAGCCGCCGGCGGCAGCTTGTTCCCGATGGAGAGCGGATTGCGCGGCGCGGTTATTTTTTCGCGGCGGCGGTCTTGGCTTGCAGGGCGTCCTTCGCCTTGGCGACGACGGAGGCGAAGGCGGTCTCGTCGCGGACGGCGAGGTCGGCGAGGACTTTGCGGTCGAGGGCGATGGAGGCGGCCTTGAGGCCCTCGATGAAGCGGCCGTAGGCGATGCCGTTGGCGCGGCAGGCGGCGTTGAGGCGGACGATCCAGAGGGCGCGGTTGACGGATTTTTTCTTTTTGCGGTCGCGGTAGGCGTATTGCCAGCCGTGTTTGACGGCGTCGTTGGCGTAGCGGAAGAGCTTCGACTTGTTGCCGAAATAGCCCTTTGCGTGGCCGAGGATTTTTTTCCTGCGGGCGCGGGATGCGGGAGCGTTTGTTGAGCGAGGCATGTTGTGTTTTGTGTGTTTGGCGCCGGCGGGTCGCTTCGTTGGAATTCACCACGCCAGGCGGGTTGTTGTTGATGTTAAGGCGCTTCGGTTCAGAGGCCGAACGGCAGGCAGCGTTTGAGCGGCGCGGCGTGGCCCTCGGCGACGAGCTTGTCCTTCGTGGCACGGCGTTTTTGTTTCGTGCTTTTGGAGGCCAGCAGGTGGCGGAAGCCGGGCGTGCGACGGACGAGCTTGCCGGTGGCGGTGAGCTTGAAGCGTTTTGCGACGGACTTTTTGGTCTTTTGCATGTGTGGAGCGCGGGAAAACAGAGGGGCGCGCGTTCCTTTGCAAGGGGATTTTGGGGGGATTTCAGGCGGGGGTTTTCCCCGCGGGCGGGCGGCGGTGTTTCGCGGCGGCTTGTCCCGCGAGGCGGAGGGCGTCGGGGTGCGGGCCGGGCAGCTGGAAGAGGCGGTCAATGTCGGCGGGCGAGAGGGGTTTCACGGCGCCGGAGGGGATGCCGCGGAGCTGGAACGCGCCGATTTGGTAGCGTTTGAGGCGGCGGACGTCGAAGCCGAGGGTGGAGAAGAGAAGGCGGATTTCGCGTTTTTTGCCGTGGCCCATGTGGACGTCGAGGTCCGGCGAGGCGCCGCCGGCGTCGGGGTTCACGAGGAAGGCGTGCTCGACCTTGAGGCGTTCGTTTTCGACGGTGACGCCGCGCAGGAGGCGCGGGAGGAGGGCGCGCGGGAAGGGTTTTTTGAGGGCGACGTGGTAGCGTTTCACGACGGCGTTGGAGGGGTGCATGAGGCGGTTGGCGAGGTCGCCGTCGGTTGTGAGGATGACGAGGCCCTCGCTGTCCTTGTCGAGGCGGCCGGCGCAGAAGAGGCGGCGTCTGGCGAGGGCGCGGGGGAGGAGGTCGAAGATAGTGCGGGGGTTGTGGGGGTCGTCGTTGGAGCAGACGAGGCCGCGCGGCTTGTGGACGGCGAGGGTGAGTTTGGGCGGGGCGGAGGCCGCCGGCGGGAGGACGACGCGCCCGTTGACGGTGACCTTGTCGGCGCCGGGGACGACCTTCAGGCCGGCGGCGGCGCGGGCGCCGTTGACCCAGACGGCGCCCTCGGCGACCAGGGACTCGGCGGCGCGGCGCGAGCAGAGACCCGCGTCGGCGAGGAATTTCTGGATGCGGACGGGCGCGGCGGTGTTCATGCGGGGGAGTTGGCGGCAAACGCGAAGGGCGCGCAAGCCCCGCGGCGGGCGCGCGGGCGCGGCGCGGGCGGCCCGCGTTGACGGGAACAAAAGCCTTGCGGCGCCCGTCCGCCCGTCCCCTTTTGACCGCCCCAAACCCGAACAACCATGCAACCCGCCACGCCCGCCGCCGCCCCCTTCACCAAGGACAATCCCCGCCCCGTCCTCATGACCTCGCGCAGCGTCCTCGCGCAGGGTTCCGGCAAGGAAACCCTCCACATTGTCTTCGACATCGCCGGCACCGGCCTCACCTACAACCCCGGCGACGCCCTCGGCGTCTTCGCCACCAACCCGCCGCGGGACATCGAGGAGATCCTGCACTTCCTCCACGCCACCGGCGACGAACCCGTCTCCCCCGCCGCGCTCAAGCTTCCCGCCCCCATCCCGCTCCGCGAGGCCCTCGCCAGCGGACTCGTCCTTTCCGGCCCGACGCCGAAGTTTCTCAACCTCCTCGCCTCGCGCCTCTCCGACCCCTGGGAAAAGCGGCGCGCGGACGACCTTCTCGCCGTCGCCGCCTCCAACAAGGCCGCCCTCGACGAATACCTCCGCAGCCGCGAATACGTTGACCTCTTTTACGCCTTCCGCAGCGCCGACATCACGCCGCAGGAGTTTGTGGATCATCTTCGCAAACTCATGCCCCGCCTCTATTCCATCTCCTCCTCGCAACGCCTTCATCCCGGCGAAATCCACCTCACGCTCTCCGTCGTCCGCTACGCCAGCAACGGGCGCAAGCGGCACGGCGTCTGCTCCACGCACCTCGCCGACCGCGTCGTCCTCAACGAGACCCCCGTCAAAATCTTCGTCGCCCCCTCGCATTTCTCGCCGCCCGCCGACCCCGCCACGGACATCATCATGGTCGGCCCCGGCGTCGGCATCGCGCCGTTCCGCGGCTTTGTCGAGGACCGCGCCGCGCAAAACGCCGCCGGGCGCGACTGGCTTTTCTTCGGCGACCGCAGCGAGGCCCACGATTTCCTCTACCGCGACGAATGGGAGAAATGGCTCGCCGCCGGGCGGCTGACCAAGCTCTCCCTCGCCTGGTCCCGCGACCAGCCCGAGAAAATCTACGTCCAGGACCGCATGCGCGAGCAGGGCGCCGAACTCTGGCAATGGCTCCAAAACGGCGCGCATTTCTACGTCTGCGGCGACGCCAAACGCATGGCGAAGGACGTTGACGCCGCCCTCGTCGAAATCGTCGCCGCGCACGGCAACCTGCCGCCGGAACAAGCCGCCGCCTACGTGAAAAAAATGCGCGCGGAGGGCCGCTATCAGCGCGACGTGTATTGAAGGCGCGGGGTTTTGCGCGGGGGCGGCTCCCGTGCCGGGAACGGCGACAAGCCGCCGCGCTCCCGAACGGAAACGCCGGGCTGGAAACCCGCGTTCCCCGGCCGCCGCGGGCGCGGGTTTTGGGAAAAATCCTTTCCTTCCGCGGCGCGCGCTGTGTTGTGGGCGGCGACACCGCCATGCCCTCCAACCGCCCGCTTTTCATTGTCGCCATAGACGGCGGCGCCGCGTCGGGGAAATCCTCCACCTCCCGCGCCCTCTGCCGCCGTTTCAATTTCCTCCACGTTGACACCGGCTCGCACTACCGCGCGCTCACCGCCGCGCTGCTGGCGGAGAACACCGGGCCGGAGGACACCGCGCGGGTCGTCGCCGCGCTCGCGCGCCTCCCCGTCGGCACGGCTGTCTCCGGCAACGAGGCCCGCATCACCGTCGCCGGGCGCGTCATCCCCGACGCGGAGCTTCGCGCGCCGGCCGTCAACGCCGCCGTTTCCGGTTTCGCGGCGATACCGGAGCTGCGGGCGGCGCTGCTGGCCTACCAGCGCGGACAAGCCGCCGTCGCGGAGGAGCGCGGCTTCCACGGACTTATCATGGAGGGCCGCGACATCGGCTCGGTGATTTTTCCAGGGGCGCAACTGCGCGTTTTCCTGCACGCCGATCCGGAGGCGCGCGCGCGGCGCCGCGCGTTGGAAGGACAATCGGACTCCATCGCCGAGCGCGACCGCCGCGACTCCACGCGGACGACGGCGCCGCTGGTCTGCCCCGACGGAGCCGTCAGCATTGACAGCACCCGGCTCACGCTCGACGAGGTTGTCGGGAAAATCGCCGCGCTCATCGGGGAGGGGATGACCGCCCGCTGAACGCTTTTTCCGCCATGCACCGCCGCTACGAGCACGCCGTTTATCCGTTTGTCTATGGCATCAGCCATTACATCGCCACGCTTGGCTACGACATCGCCTTCCGCGGGGAGGTTGCCGGCGAGGAAAACATTCCCGAAACCGGCCCGTTCATCATTTGCGCCAACCATGCCAGCCACCTCGACCCGCCCTTTCTGGCCGTCGCGATCCACCGGCGCATCGCGCCCTTCGCGCGGAAAACGCTCTGGCACAACGCCTTATCATCGTGGTGGATGACGGCCATCGGCGCCATCCCGGTTGACCGCGACGCCGCCGACATCAAGGCCATCCGCTCCGTCCTTCACGCGCTCGACGCCGGCCTCGCCGTCATGCTTTTCCCGGAGGGGACGCGTTCGCCCGACGGGCGCCTGCAACCGGCCAAGGCGGGCGTCGGCCTCGTCGCCTGCAAGACGCGCGCGCCGGTGCTGCCCTGCCGGATTTTCGGGACGCACGAGGCCTTCCCGCCCGGCGGGAGGATGCGCCCGGCGCCGGTGGACATTGTCATCGGCCCGCTGCTGCAACCCGGCGACTACGACAATCCCGGCGACGGCAAGGCGCGCTACCAGAACGCCAGCGAGCGCATCATGGCGCGGGTCGCCGCCCTTGAACGCCCCGCCGAAACCGTCCTTTGAACCGCGCCGCGCGCGCCCAAGCCCGAACACATTTCACGAATGAAAAAACCGCTCCACGGCCTTCGCGGCCTCATGACCCTGGTCATCGTCCTGTTCCACCTTTTCGCGCTCAAGTATCCCGGCGGCGCCCTCATCGGGCACCTCTGGCACGGCGTGGACGTTTTCTTTGTGTTGAGCGGCTTCATCCTTTCCTACGTCTATGCGCGCGAGCTGCCGTTCAACAGGGACACCTTCGCGAATTTCCTCGTGCACCGCGTCGCGCGCGTCGCGCCGATTTGCGTCATCAGCGTCGTCGCCTATTTTGCGATTGAGAAGGCGATCGTGCTTTACGGTTTCCAGAGGCAGAACCCGCTCGACACCTCCCTGCGCAACTTCATCGGCAACCTGCTGTTTCTCGACTCCAACCTGCGCGGGTTCATGTCAACGCCGGCCAAGTGGTCGCTGTCCAACGAGATTGTCGCCTACCTTTTCCTGTTCCCCATCAGCTATTTGCTCGCGAGGTCGCGGCGTTTCATGGTGGCGATGTTGGTGACGCTGGCCGCGGCGCAGACAGTGTTGTGGGCGGATCTCGACCGCATGTCGCTGGGGCTTTTCACGCGTTGTTTCCCGGCGTTCGCGGCGGGCTGCCTTGTGTATCACCTCAACCTCAAACTTTCCAACGCGGCCAACATCCTCGCCACGCTTGCCGGCTACGCGGGCTTCCTGCTGCTGCCGACGAAATGCCAGGTCCTCCCCGCGACGCTCATTGTCCTTGCCGCGACCGCCGACACCGGGGTTGTCGCGAGGCTCTACTCCGTCCGCCCGTTGCAGTTTCTCGGCACCGTGAGCCTCTCGCTCTACCTGCTCCACGAGATTTACACAATGGCGGCGCTGGCGGTTCTGCGCAAAATCCCCGGCTCGCTGGACGCCTACAATTACTGGGTCTGGCTGCCGCTCGCGGCCTCGTTGCTGACCGCCGCGCTTACCTACAAATTCATCGAACGCCCCGCGCGTGACGGCATCAAGCGGCTTTACGCCGCGCGCCGCGCCTCCCGCCAACTCCTGACAACGGCATAACCTCCCTCTTCACAAAGTTTCCCCTCCACAGATTTCGCCGATTTTCACAGATTCACAATCCATTTAACATCAGAAGGTTTCACCCGTAGGAACCGTGCTCTCCACGGCAGTCCCGTCGGCAGCTTGTCCCATAAGTCCCCTAAGTCCCCTCATCTATGCGGCCCTGAAATCCGTCATAAAACACTGGTGTTTAGGTGGCCGGATAAGAAGAAAGAAAATTCCCGCCCCAAAAAACAAATGCAAAAGCCGGAGCGGCGTTAGGCGTTAGGGACAGGTTACTACACAGAGGTCACAGAGGGGGGCGGAGGTCTGGGGGATTCTTTACAGAAGATAAGAAGATGGATGAAGAGAGGGACGTGTCCTGCCGCGG
>JAISTY010000078.1 GCA_031272375.1 Opitutaceae bacterium
TTGTCGGTTTCATTTTTACTCACCCGGCATCCTCCCTCCCCTTCGCGTGACTTTTCCATTCCTTTCACTGTTGCGCTGGCCTCTGGCGCGCGGGGAACTTTTGGGGACGGGCGGAAAGGCGCCTCACGGCGCGTCAATTTTCGCGATCCGCGCGATGTGGCGCCCGCCCTCGAACTCCGTTTCCAGCCACACACGGACGATTTTCAGCGCCAGCTCCTCCGGGATGGTCCGCTGGCCGATGGAAAGCACGTTGCCGTCGTTGTGGGAGCGGTTCCAGACGGCGACTTGTTCCGTCCAGCACAGGCCGCAACGGACGCCGCGGACGCGGTTGGCGACGATGGCCTCGCCGTTGCCGGAGCCGCCGAGCACGATGCCGCGCTCGAACTCCCCGCGCGCCACGGCCTCCGCCACCGGACGGATGAAATCCGGGTAATCGCAACGCTCCTCGCTGTAGGCGCCGAAGTCGCGCACCGTGTGCCCCTCCTCCAGCAGCATCGCCTTGATGGCCTCCTTGTAGGCGAACCCCGCGTGATCCGAGCCGATCGCAATCGAGAACTTTTTCATCGCCGCGAGGCTTGCGGCGCCGCGACGCGCCCTCAACGCATTTTTTCAAGCAGCCACTGCCCAGCGCCCAACCACAACGGCGTCAGGAAAAACGACGCCACCGTCGTCGCGAAAACCACTCGCACCGCCGTCACCAGATGCCCGCCGTAGTGCCGCGCCAGCGCGATGGTGAAAACCCCCGACGGCATCGCCGCCTGCACCGCCAACACCTGGCGCGTCTCCTCCGCGACGGGCAGCAGCCGGGCCGCCAGCAGGAAAAGCAACGGCAGCAGCCCCAGCCGCAACGCCACCCCGAGCAGGCTCGTTTTGATGTCGAGCAACTCCCCCGACCTCGCGAAAAACTCGCTCAAAATCGCCCCGACCATGAGCAACCCCAGCGGCACCGCGCAGCCCGCCAGCATCCCGATTCCGGCGAAGACAAACCCCGGCAGCCAGTTCTCCGGCGCGGTGGCGTTCAACGCCAGCCCCGCCACCAACGCCAGCACGGTCGGGTTGGCGACCTTGCGCCACGCCTCCCGCAGCGTGCCGCCCGCCATCATCAGCATCCCGACCGTCCATAACGCGACATCCACGCCGAAGTTATACACGAACAGCGTCCCCGTCGCCCCGGGAAACAACTCCGCCACCAACGGAATCGCCATGTAGCCGTAGTTGTAAATGGCCGACGCCACCGCGAACGTCCTCAACCCGTGCCCTTTCTGAAAGCGGAACAACACCCCAGCGCCGTAGGCCGCCGCCAGCCCCAGCGCGACGCTCCCGAACCCCGTCAACGCCGGCGCGGCGATGCTCCCGAAATCGCGCAGCCCCGCGTTGCCCACGACCGACTTCAAAATCAGGCAGGGGTAAAAAACCGCCACGACCAGCCGCAACAAGCTGCCGTCGGCCTCCGGCTTCAGCCAGCCGCCCGCCCGCGCCAGCGCCCCCGCGCCCATCAGGCAGAAAATCGGCGCGATAAGACCGAGAAGATGAAGAAATTCCCCCATGCGGAAAATGTCTGCCCGACGCCCCCGGCCCCTGAAAAGCACGAAAACGCGACCCGCCCCCCCGCCCGCCGCGCGCCGAGTTTTGGCAACTCCACTCTTGACTATCCCTGTCAGGCATTACCGTTGCCCCTCCCTCTTTTCCGGCCCTCCAGCACCTTTTTCCAACAACAGTGAACAACCACACCGACCAACCCGCCCGCACCTCCCCGCTCCCCCGCGCAACCGCACCCCGCAAACAGGGCCTCTACGACCCGGCCTTTGAACACGATGCCTGCGGCGTCGGCTTCGTCGCCGACATCCACGGACGCCCCTCCCGCAAAATCGTCACCCAAGGCCTCCGCGTCCTCGACAACCTCGACCACCGCGGCGCCACCGGCGCCGAGCAAAACACCGGCGACGGCGCCGGCATCCTCGTCCAAATCCCCCACGCCTTCCTCCTCCGCGCCGCCCAAACCGCCGGCATCGCCCTCCCCGAACGCGGCGCCTACGGCACCGGCCTCGTCTTCCTCCCCCGCGACCCCGCCAGCCGCCAGCGCGCCGAACAACACATCGCCGCCATCGTCCGCGACGAAGGCCAGACCCTCCTCGGCTGGCGCGACGTGCCCACCGACAACTCCGACCTCGGCGCCACCGCCCGCGCCTGTGAGCCCGTTATCCGGCAAATCTTTATCGAACGCTCCCCCGCCCTCGCCGCCAACGCCGACCCCCTCGCCTTCGAACGCAAACTCTACGTCATCCGCAAACGCGCCTCCCGCGAACTCGCCGCCGACGCCCTCGCCGACGCCGACCTCCTCTACCTCGCCTCCCTTTCCGCCCGCACCCTCGTCTACAAGGGAATGTTGCGCACCGCGCAGGTCCCCAAATACTTCCGCGACCTCAACGAACCCGATTTCGCCTCCGCCATCGCGCTCGTCCACTCCCGCTTCTCCACCAACACCTTCCCCAGCTGGAGCCGCTCCCACCCCTACCGCTACCTCGCCCACAACGGCGAAATCAACACCCTCCGCGGCAACGTCAACTGGATGCACGCCCGCCAGCAACACCTTGCGACCGAAGCCTTTGGCGACGATATCAAGAAAATCCTCCCCGTCATCAACCCCAACGGCTCCGACTCCGCCATGTTCGACAACACCCTCGAACTCCTCCACCTCGCCGGACGCTCCCTCCCCCACGCCATCCTCATGATGGTCCCCGAACCTTGGTCCAACCATAAGTCAATGGACCCCAACATCCGCGCCTTCTACGAATACAACGCCTGCCTCACCGAGCCTTGGGACGGCCCCGCCGCCCTCGCCTTCACCGACGGCACCCAGATCGGCGCCTGGCTCGACCGCAACGGCCTCCGCCCCGCACGCTACTACATCACCACCGACGGCCTCGTCGTCCTCGCCTCCGAAGCCGGCGTCCTCGACGACATCCCCCCCGCCTCCATCGCCCAAAAAGGCCGCCTCCAACCCGGCAAAATGTTCCTCGTGGACACCGCCCAGGGCCGCGTCGTCCAGGACGACGAAATCAAACGGCAGCTTGCCGCGAAACACCCTTACGCCCAATGGCTTGAACAAAACCGCCTCCACCTCGACGCCCGGCCCCCAAGGCGCCCCCCCCCCCCCCCCCCCCCCCCCCGCAACGTTACTTTCAGAATTTACGAAATAGATGAGGAGTTCGGTGAAAAGTATGAACATGCAGTAGAAGTCATTGAAGTTTAGACCCTACTTTCAGACCATTTTCCTAAAGAAATTGTTGAAACCTGGGAAAGACTTGTCAGAATGGCTTATATTCTCGGCAGGGATCTGAAAGGAGTACGGGACTTGAGATTCTTCGCGATGAAGACTGATGTCTTCGTCTGCTGGGTCGTGACACTGTGTAGTTTGTGGTAGGTTACAGTCGCTTCGGAGGACCGTCCTTTGTCCATCTTCATTTTGACCTGAAAGTGGAAGCAGTAAGATCCTCCGAAACGGTGCTGCCCTATCACAGCACTACACGGTGTCACAACCCACAATACCACGAACTAAATGGAAGGTAATGACGTCACAGACATGAAAACAGAGATATAGGTAACTGTAATGAGAATGGGGAATTAAACTTATTTACTTATTTACTTACTCCATGGTGCAGGATATTGTCTGAAAAGCTGATTGTCACTCAGCTTGTCAAAAAAATCCTGTTTTCGTATGGAACCCGAAGGTTCATTACCGTGTTCACACAAACCCGCCACTGGACCCTATCCTGAGC
>JAISTY010000023.1 GCA_031272375.1 Opitutaceae bacterium
CACCTCCTGGATGGAGGACATCACCTTTCCGAACAGCTCCGTCCCCGGCGCGAAAAACACGCTTGGGCACCGCTCGCTCACGAGCGCGATCGGCCCGTGTTTCATCTCCGCCGCCGGATAGCCCTCCGCGTGGATGTAGGAGATTTCCTTCAGCTTCAACGCCCCCTCCAGCGCGATCGGAAACAGCGACAACCTGCCGAGGAACAGCATGTCGTCATACCCCGCGTGGCGCGCCGCGATCTCCGCGATGCGCGGTGCCAGCTTCAGCGTCCGCTCCACCAGCTCCGGCGCGCGCTTCAGCCCCTCCACAAACGCCGCCCCGTCCGCGAAGCTCATGTCCCGCATCCGCGCCACGTGCAGCGCGAGCATCGCCCCGATGAGCAGCTGCGAGGTGAACGCCTTCGTTGACGCCACCCCGATCTCCGGCCCCGCGTGCTGGTAAATCCCGCCGTCGCTCTCCCGCGCGATGGTCGAGCCGACGGTGTTGGTGATGGCGAGGACGCGGTAGCCCTTGCGCTGCGCCTCCCGCAGCGCCTCCAGCGTGTCAATCGTCTCCCCGCTCTGGCTCACCACGAAGAACAGCGGGTTCCCCGCCAGCGGCGCGTTGCGGTAGCGGAACTCCGACGCGTAATCCACCTCCACCGGCACCCGCGCGAACCGCTCGATCAAATGCTCCGTGACAAGGCACGCGTGCCAGCCCGTCCCGCAGCTCAAAAACCCGAAACGGTCAATCTGCCTGAAATCCACCGGCCCCAGCCCCAGCCCGCCGAACTTCGCCGTGCTGCCGTCCCCCGAAAAACGCCCGCGCATCGCGTTCTCCAACGCCTCCGGCTGCTCGAAAATCTCCTTCTCCATGAAGTGCGCGAACCCGCCCTTCTCCACCGCGTCCACGCTCCACGTCACCGTGTCCACCACCGGCTCGACCTCCTCCATCTCCAGCGTCGTCACCGTGAAATCGCCCCCCGTCAGCCGCGCCAGCTCGCCGTCCCGCAGATACACCACGCTCTTCGTCCGGCTCACCAGCGCCGCCACGTCCGACGCCAGCAGATTCTCCCCCTCGCCGACGCCCACGATCAGCGGCGACCCCTTCCGCGCCCCGATGAGTTCCCCCGGCCTCTCCGCGCACAAAACCGCCACGCCGTAGGTCCCCTTCACGTGCAGCAACGCCTTCCGCACCGCCGCCGCGAAACGCCCCTCCCCCTCCGCCTCCTTCGCGTAATGATACGCCATCAGGTTGCACAACACCTCCGTGTCCGTCTCCGACCTGAACGAAAACCCCTTACCCTCCAAAAACTTGCGCATCTGGACGTGGTTCTCGATGACGCCGTTGTGCACGAGCGTCAGCTTCCCGTCGCTGCTCGTGTGCGGATGCGCGTTGGCGTCCGTCACCCCGCCGTGTGTCGCCCAGCGCGTGTGCCCGATGCCCGTTGTCCCGGCAAGCCGCCGCCGCGCCAGCGCCTTCGCCAGCCCCTCCACACGCCCGGTCTTTTTGACGACCTCGACGCCGCCCGCCTCCGTTTCAACGGCGACGCCCGCCGAGTCGTAGCCGCGGTATTCCACGCGCCGCAGCCCCTCCACGAGAATGGAGACCGCCTTTTGCCGTCCAACGTAGCCAACAATGCCGCACATAATCGGAGAAAATTCGCCGCGATTACGCGTCCCGCCCCGCCCCCCCGCAACCGCGAAAACCGTTCGCGGAGCGGATTGACCGCAAGGAACCTGGTCGTCTTTCCTCCGTGCCCTCCGTCCCTCTCCGCGCCCTCTGTGTAATGACAGGCCGCCCCTCCGCGGTCTTTCCGCGCAAAATTCGGACACGCGCAAAATTCCCCTTGCCTCGCGGAAACGGGCACTCTTATTCCGCGCCCCTCAACACACAGCACTCATGGCAAGAATTTGCGCAATCACCGGCAAACGCCCCGTCAAGGGATCCATCATTCACCGCAAGGGTCAGACCAAGAAAAGCGGCGGCATCGGCACGCACGTGACGAAGGCCACCCCGCGCAAATTCCGCCCGAACCTCCAGCGCGTCCGCGTCAAAACCGCCTCCGGCGGCACCAAACGCGTCCTCGTCTCCGTGAAGGCCCTCAAGGCCGGTCTCGTCGAAAAAGCCTGACGCCCAACCGCTCCCGTTTCCCGCAAACGCCGCCGCCCGCCACGGGCGCGGCGTTTTTTTTTTTGCGCGCGGCGGAACGCGTCAGAAACGGACGGTCAACTCGTGCTGGCAGCCGGGTTCGAGCGTGAACTCGCCGGGCGTCTCGCAGGCAAGCTGGTCGTTCTTGTAAAGACGGGCGCGGATGGGCGCGTCGGCGTCCTCCGTCTCCCAACTCCATTTTCCAATGGAGACAAACTTCAGCGGCACGCCTTTGTCCGGCGACAGCCCCGCGCCTTCCCCGCGGATGAACAGCTTGTTGCCGATGCCGATGTAGGCGGTGGCGACGAGGCGCGTGGCGCCGTCGGTGGAACGAAATTTCTCGGCTCGCAATGGCTCCGCCTCCGGCTCGGCGATCCCCAAATCCATCTCCAGCGTCGGCTCCTTGTCGCGGGACTTTTTCGCGCGGGGCTTCGGGGCTTTGGCCGGAGCGGGTTCGTCAACGGGTTCGGACGCGGGGGAAACGGCTTCCTCCGGCGGCGGGTTGTCGGCGGCGGGTTCCGGCGCGTCGCCGGGAACGGCGGGCGCCGCCTCGTCGGGTCCGGCTTCCTCCGGCGGCGGCTTGTCGGCTGGTGGTTCAACAGCCCCGTCCCCCTCAACTTTTTCAGGCTCCGCGGCGGACGCCTCCGGCGGCAGGTTGTCGGGCTCCGGCGCGGCTTTTCCGGGAGCGTCAGGCGCCTCGTCATCGGGTCCGGCCTCCTCCGGCGGCGGGTTGTCGTCCGCCACGGCGTCCCCCGCCCCGTCGTCAACCGCCTCATCGGACGCGGGCGGCGGCGCTTTTTTGGGCTTCCGGGGCTTGGGAATTTTAACGGCTTCGGCCTCCTCCGGCGGCGGGTTATCGGCGGCGGCGGGTTGTCGCAATTTGTCCGCGAGCGTCCCAAGCGTGACGGCGGCTTGTTCGAGGGCGGCGGCTTGCGCGGCGAGTTTGCCGAGACCGGCGGCGGCTTGTCCGAGGGCCTCCGACTTGGCGGCAAGCTCCTTGAGCGCCGCGGCGACCCGTTCGGCGGCCCCCGTTTCGCGGGTTTTGAGGGAAGCCTCCAGCCGCCGGGCGGCCTCGTCCGCGATGAAGCGGGCGGTTTCGTTGAGGTCGGGGCCGGGGTCTTCGGCCTCCTGTCCGAGGGCGTCGGCGAGGCGTTCGAGTTTTTCAATGGACGCGGCGCCGTCGCCGATGCGGTCGGCGGCGGCGGCGAGTTGTCCGGCAATCTCCGCAAGCGCCTGCGTTTGCCCCCCGACGCGTCTTTCCAGCGCGGCGGCGGCGGCCTCGCGGCGGCGGATGTGCTCGGAGACAAAGGGGATGGCGAGCAGGACGGCGCCAAGGCCGGCGCAGGCGAGAATGACAAGGGTCGCCGGCTGCGGCAGGGGCGTCGGCGCGAGCACGGCGACGAGCACGGCGGCGGTGACAAGCACGGCGTCGCCGATGATGAAGGGCAGTTTCGGGAGGGCCGGTGGGTCGTCGAGGTTTCTCATGGTCGGGCAGGGAAAATGGCGGCGGTTGAAAGCTGAAAACGCGGGTTGGAATGGGCGTCCGGCGGAAATTCTCAACCGCGAAAAAGCGCGCCGGCGCGGCTCCGGGAAGTCGCGCGCGGGCAAGTCGGCGTTGACCGTTCGGAAAAAGCTGTGCCAGCGTGCGGGCGTTTCCACGCCCCTGTGGTGGAATGGCAGACACTGGGGACTTAAAATCCCCTGGCCGAAAGGTCGTGCGGGTTCGAGTCCCGCCGGGGGCATTCGCGGCGGCGCCGCGTCCGGCGAAATTCCGCGAAAAAACTGTTTGCGTCCGCCCCGCTGGGGGACACCGTGCGCCGCCGTGCCTTCATTGACGCAACGCTTCGGACTCCTTCATCTCTATTAAAAACAACAAAGGTTATTTATGAAAACGGGCAAAATACTCGGAATTGGCGCGCTGGCGGTTGGCTGCGCGGCGTTCATTCAGGCGGCCTCCACCATGGAGACCCTGCAGGTCAACACACAGGCGCCGTCCCCCAATTCGACCATCTCCACGGACACGGTCATCACCGGCCACACAAGCGCCACCACCGGCAACCTGGACATCAAGTATCCCGGCAAGGCCAACGACGCGAGCTGGTTGAGCGAAGGCTACAAAACCAACTCCTACGTGGGCGCCGAGATCGGAAGAGCGTC
>JAISTY010000233.1 GCA_031272375.1 Opitutaceae bacterium
CCACCTCCTCCCGTGGATCCTGCCGACCGGCGACGACCTCCTCGACCAGCCGCCCGCCTCGCGCCCACCGCGCCCCGCCGCCGAACCTTCCCCCGCGGATCGCAAAAAACCGCATTCGCCCGATTACAACGACTCCCGCTGGCGCCGCCTCGACCTGCCGCACGACTGGGGCGTTGACGGTGCTTTCCAGCAGGAACTCCCCGGCAACACCGGCAAACTCCCCTGGGCCGGCTCCGGCTGGTATCGCAAACGTTTCCATTCGCCCGCCTCCGACGCCGGACGCCGCGTCTTCCTCGAACTCGACGGCGCCATGGCGCGCTCCGCCGTCTGGCTCAACGGCCGCATCGTCGGCGGCTGGCCCTACGGCTATTCCTCGTGGCGCGCGGAGTTGACGCCGTTCCTCAAGCCCGGCGCGGAAAACGTCCTCGCCGTCCGCCTCGAAAACCCGCCCGACTCCTCACGCTGGTATCCGGGCAGCGGCCTCTACCGCAATGTCTGGCTCCTCAAAACCGCGCCCCTCGCCGTCGCCCAATGGGGCGTCGCCGTCACCACCCCGCTCGTCACGCGTGAGCGCGCCGTCGTCAGCGTCAACGTCATCCTTGAAAACGCCGATGCCGGCGCCGACGCCCTCGCCGATGTCGCCGTCAACCTCTACGCCGCCGACGAAACCGGCGCACCGGCCGGCGCCGCCGTCGCCAGCGGTGTTGTCCAAAAGGCGCGCGTCTCCGCCGGCAAACAGGCGAGCGCGACCGTCTCGCTCGAAGTCGCGAAGCCGCGCCTGTGGGGGTTGCGCGAGCGCAACCGCTACGTCGCCGAGGTCCTCGTCACCGCCGCCGGTGACGCCGGAAACCCTCGCGACCGCGTCCTCGCGCCCTTTGGCATCCGCGCGATCGCGAACGACCCGGAGCGCGGCTTTTTCCTCAACGGCGAGCACGTCCCGCTGCGCGGCGTCTGCCAGCACCACGACCTCGGCGCGCTCGGCGCCGCGCTCAACACCCGCGCGCTGGAGCGGCAGCTGGAGATTTTGCGCGACATGGGCTGCAACGCCATCCGCACCTCGCACAACCCGCCCGCCCCCGAACTCCTCGAACTCTGCGACCGCATGGGCTTCCTCGTCATGGTCGAGGCCTTCGACTGCTGGGCGCTCGGCAAGCGCGCCGACGACTACGCGCGTTTCTTCGCCGACTGGCACGAGAAAGACCTCCGCGCGATGGTCCGCCGCGACCGCAACCACCCCTGCGTCATCCAATGGAGCATCGGCAACGAGCTGCGCGAGTTGAGCGTCGGCAGCGACGGCTGGAAACTCGCCGCGCGCCTCGCCGCCATCGCCCGCTCCGAGGACGCCACCCGCCCCGTCACCGTCGGCATGCACATTCCCGCCGCCGCCCACAACGGCTTCCAGAACGTCCTCGATGTCGTCGGCTTCAACTACAAGCCCGCCGAATACGCGCAATTCCGCGCCGCCTTTCCGCGCATCCCGTTCATGGGTTCCGAAACCGCCTCCACCATCTCCTCGCGCGGCGAATACTTCTTCCCTGTCTCCGACGACAAACTCAAGGGGCGCGCCGACTTCCAGGTCAGCTCCTACGACCTTTCCGCGCCGCCATGGGCGTGGCCGCCGGACGTCGAGTGGCGCGGCCTCGACGAAAACCCCTCCGCCCTCGGCGAGTTCGTCTGGACCGGCTTCGACTACCTCGGCGAACCCACGCCTTACAACGCCGACGCCACCAACCTCCTCAACTTCACCAACCCCGTCGACCGCGCCCGCGTCGCCAAGGAGCTGAAGGAACTCGCCGCCCTCGGCAAAACCAGCCCGCCCCCCTCGCGCTCCTCCTACTTCGGCATCGTTGACCTCGCCGGCTTTCCGAAGGACCGCTACTTCCTCTACCAGTCCCGCTGGCGTCCCGATCTCCCGATGGCGCACATCCTCCCGCATTGGAACTGGCCCGGCCGCGAGGGCGAGCTCACGCCCGTCCACGTCTATTCCAGCGGCGACGAGGCCGAGCTTTTTCTTAACGGAAAATCCCTCGGAAAACAAAAGCGCGCCCCGTTCCAATACCGCTTCCGCTGGGACGACGTCCGCTACGCGCCGGGCGAGTTGAGGGTCGCCACTTGGAAAAACGGAAAGCCCTGGGCGGAGGCCGTCACCCGCACCACCGGTCCCGCCGCGCAAATCCTCCTCGACGCCGACCGCCCGGAAATCGCCGCCGACGGGCGCGACCTCGCCTTCGTCACCGTCACCATCGCCGACAAGGACGGCCTCCCTGTTCCGCGCAGCAAGCACGCCCTTCGCTTCACCGCCGGCGGCGCCGGCGAAATCGTCGCCACCGACAACGGCGACGCCACCGACCACACCGCCTTCACCTCGACAAGCCGCCGCGCCTACAACGCCCTCGCGCTCGTGATTGTCCGCGCGAAAATGGGGGCCGCCGGGGAAATCACGCTCCGCGCCGAGACCGAGGGTCTTCCGTCCGCGACCCTCCGTCTGAAGGCCGAGTGAGGCGGGGCGGGGCGACAAGCAGCCGCGCCCCCAAACGGGCCGGAAGCCCCCGCGTCCGGCGGGTCAGTCCTCCCAGGCGAGATCGGCGCCGAGGAAGCGGAGGTTTTCGACGAAACGCGGGTGGGCGCGCTTGATGATCTCCGCGTTGCGGATCACCGAGCGTCCGGGGATCGCCGCGGCGGTCATCGTCAGGGCGACGGCGGCCCGGATGATGTAGGGGGAGTCCACGATGGCGGGGCGCAGCGGCTTGTCGCCGAAAACAAGGATGCGGTGCGGGTCGCACACGACCGCGTGCGCGCCGAATTTCGCCAGCTCCGGTATCCATGCGAACCCGTTCTCATAGACCTTGTTCCAGAATTGGACGGTTCCGCGCGCCCGTGTCGCCAGGGCGATCATCAGGGGCAGCAGGTCCACGGAGAAGTAGGGCCAGGGAGCCGCCTCGATTTTCGCCAGGAGATTGCTGGTGAAGGGGCGTTCGACCTCGAGTTTCTGGCCGCGGCGGACGAGGG
Source organism: Opitutaceae bacterium (assembly GCA_031272375.1). Classification (GTDB taxonomy): domain Bacteria; phylum Verrucomicrobiota; class Verrucomicrobiia; order Opitutales; family Opitutaceae; genus JAISTY01. Next base: position 3,010 of record JAISTY010000233.1, read on the forward strand.
CGGCGCCGTTTTCGTTCTCGATGAGGACGCCGAGTTTTTTGAAGACGCGCCCGATGAGGTCGAAGTGCTCGGGCATCGCCTTTTCGACACGCACCTCGCCGCCGGTGATGGCGCCGAGGGCGAGAAAGGTGACGATTTCGTGGTAGTCGCTGCCGACCGTGACCTCCGCGCCGCGCAGTTTTTGGACGCCACGGACGCGGAGCATGGAGGTGCCGATGCCGTCAATGTCGGCGCCCATGGCGACAAGGGCGCGGCAGAGATCCTGCACGTGGGGTTCGCTGGCGGCGTTGACGAGGACGGATTCGCCGTCGGCGAGGGCGGCGGCCATGACGAAGTTTTCCGTGACGGTGACGGACATGTAGTCGGGCCAGTGGCGGGCGGCGCGGAAGCGTCCGTCCGGGAGGGAGAGGGTGAGGGCGCCGTCGGCGTCGGCGCCCACGGAGGCGCCGAGGGCGGAGAGGATTTCAAGGTGGGGGTCAATTTCGCGGACGCCGAGGGAGCAACCTTTGGCGTTGGCAGGGACGCGAAGGGTGCGGGCGCGGCGGAGGAGGACGGGGTAGAGGAGGACGGTCGAGCGCATGTCGCTCGGCAACTCGTTGTTTTCGAGGGTATTGCGGAAGTTTGAATTGTCAACGCGCAGGATGCCGGCGTCGCGGTCCCAATTGACGGAGGCGCCTTGGGCCTGGAAGAAGGCGACGAGTTTTTCGAGGTCGGTGATGTTGGGGACGTTGCGGATGACGACGGGGTCGTCGGCGAGGAGTGTGGCGCAGAAGACGGGGAGGACGGAGTTTTTGTTGCCGGAGGGGACGATGGTGCCGTTGAGCGGGCGGCCGCCGTGGACGATGAGGTTGGACATGGGAGATCAGGGCGCGGGCCGTTTGGAGGTGAGGAAGGATTGGAGGATGTAGAGCGCGGCGGCGGCGCAGATGGCGGAGTCGGCGACGTTGAAGGTCGGGTAGATGTAGGAGCCGAGGTGAACGTCCACGAAGTCAACGACGTGGCCATCGCGGAGGAGGCGGTCGAGGAGGTTGCCGAGGATGCCGCCGACGAGGAGGCCGGCGATGACCTGGGTGAGGGGCTGGCGGGCGTTGAGGCGGTGGCGGAAAATGTAGAGGGCGGCGAGCGTGGCGAGGGCGATGGCGGAGAGGACGGCGGTTTGTCCGGCGAACAGGCTCCAGGCCGCGCCGGTGTTGCGGACATGCGCGAGGTGCAGGAAGCCGGGGATGAGGGTGAGGGCGTCGCGCGAGCCGGGGAGCGCGGGGTAGGGCAGGGCGAGGACGACGGCGAGTTTCGTGAGCTGGTCGAGGGCGAGGGTGGCGGCGGCGACGAGCCAGAAATTGCGGTAGGCCGCGACGCGCCGGAGCCGCGGTTGCGGCGGCGGGTTGTCGGTGGCGTAGCCGAGGTCGGGCGGGGGGCGGCGCTTCATTTGGGTTCGCGGCGGTTTGTTATTTTTGGGGCTGGGGGCGCGGGAAGAGGATGGCGGAGGGGGCGACCTTGGCGCCGGTGAGCGCCGTTCCCCAATGAAGCTGTTCAAGCCAGGGTTTGTGGAGGACGCCCCAGGGGACGCCGAGGACGGTCGCGATTTTCGCGCAGGTGCCGGGCGTCACGGGGGTCAGGAGGACGGCGGCGAGGCGGAGGGCCTCGGTCATGGTGGCGATGACGGTCTGGAGGAGGGCTTGGTCGGCGGGGTCGGCGGACTTGCCGAGTTTCCAGGGGGCGCGCTGCTCGATGTAGGCGTTGGTGGCGGTGATGAAGGCGAAGAGGCGTTCGAGGCCGGTGTGGTATTGGAGGGCGTCGTAGAGGCGGAGGACGTCGTCGCGCGTCTGGTTCCAGTTGGCGGCGAGGGCGTCTTCCGGGGTGCCGGGGGCGGGTTCGGAGGCGGGGGCGGGAATGGTCGCGCCGGCGAAGCGGTTGGTCATGTTGAGGGCGCGGTTGACGAGGTTGCCGAGGTTGTTGGCGAGTTCGGCGTTGTAGCGGGCGAGGAATTGTTGGTGGGAGAAGTCGCTGTCCTGGCCGACGCTCATTTCGCGGACGAGGAAGTAGCGGAGGGCGTCAACGCCGTATTGGGCGGAGAAGGCGACGGGGTCCACGTAGTTGCCGGTGGTCTTGGACATTTTGGAGCCGTTGACGGACCACCAGCCGTGGACGAGGAGGGATTTCGGCGCGGGGATGCCGAGGGCTTTGAGCATGATGGGCCAATAGACGGCGTGGGGCGGGACAAGGATGTCCTTGCCGATGACGTGGAAGTCGGCGGGCCAGAGTCCGGGGTGGCTGACGGTCGCGGAGTAGTAGTTCACGAGGGCGTCGAACCAGACGTAGGTGACGTAGGTTTCGTCGAAGGGGAGGGGAATGCCCCATTCGAGGCGTTCGCGGGGGCGGGAGATGCAGAGGTCGTTGAGGGGTTCGTTGAGAAATTCAAGGACCTGTTTCTGGCGGTAGCGGGGGAAGATGAAGCCGGGGTGGGTCTTGATGTGGTCAATGAGCCACTGTTGGTAGGGGGCGAGCCGGAAGAAGTAGTTGGTCTCGGTGATTTGAGTGACGTTGCCGTAGATTTCGGGCCAGGAGCCGTCGGGGTTGCGGTCTTTTTCGAGGAGGAACTGCTCCTGGCGCGTGGAGTAGAAGCCGCTGTAGGAGGCCTTGTGGATTTCGCCTTTGTCGAAGAGTTTTTGGAGGAGCGCGCGGACGACGTTCTGGTGGCGGGCCTCGGTGGTGCGGATGAAGTCGTCGTTGGAGATGTCGAGGAGCCGGCAGAGATCCTGGAACTGGGTGGCGACGCTGTCGCAGAACTGCTGCGGGGAGACGCCCTGCTCGCGGGCGGATTGCTGGACTTTCTGGCCGTGCTCGTCGAGGCCGGTGAGAAAATGCACCTGGCGTCCAAGGAGACGTTGGTGGCGGGCGATGACGTCGGAGAGGACTTTTTCGTAGGCGTGGCCGAGGTGTGGGGAGCCGTTGGCGTAGTCTATGGCGGTCGTGATGTAGAATGGCTTGGACTGTTCGCTCATGGGAATGTTGCGCGGATGAAGGGGGAAAAGTGGGGTGGAGGCGAGGGGAAGTTGAGGGGCGGATGTGTGGTTTATGATTGAAACTTTCCATAAAAACCGCCCCGTTTCCGGGCCATCGCCAATGTCCTCCACCCACATTGCCATAGACCTCGGCGCCGAATCCGGGCGCGTCATCGCCGGCACGCTCGAAAGCGGGCGCCTCTCCCTCCGCGAAATCCACCGCTTCCCGACCGGCGCCACCTCCGCCCCCGACGGTTCCCTCCGCTGGGACATCGCCCGCATCACCGGCGAGATTTTCGACGGACTCCGGCGGGCCGCCGCCCTCCCCGGCATCCGCTCCGTCTCCGCCGACTCCTGGGGCGTTGACTACGTCTGGCTCGACGCCGGGGGCCGCCTCCTCGCCCAACCTTTCCACTACCGCGACGCCCGCAACGTCCCCGCGCAGGCCCGCGTTTTCCAAAAAATTCCCCGCGAAAAAATCTTTGCCGAAACCGGCATCCAATTCCTCCCCTTCAACACCCTCTTCCAACTCGATGCCGACCTCCACAACCGCACCCTCCCCCAAAACGCCGCCCGCTTTCTCCCCATAGCCGATTACATCAACGCCCTCCTTTCCGGCAATTTCGTCGCCGAGGAGTCCGTCGCCTCCACCACCCAGCTCCACAATCCCATTGCGCGCGGCTGGTCGCGGCAGCTTGTCAACGCCATCGGTCTCCCGGAACGCCTCCTCCCCGACGTTGTCCCCCCCGCCACCATTCTCTCAACAACCCTCCAACAAGCCGCCGCCGCCCAAACCAATCTTCCTTCCGGCACCGCCGTCATCGCCACCTGTTCCCACGACACCGCCGCCGCCGTCCTCGCCGTTCCCGCCACCGAAACCCGCGACTCCTGGGCCTACCTTTCCTCCGGCACATGGTCGCTTCTCGGCGCCGAACTCGAACGTCCCCTGCTCACCCCCGACGTCCTCGCCGCCAATTTCACCAACGAAACCGGGCACGGCCCCACCACCCGCCTCCTCAAAAACATCATCGGACTCTGGCTCGTCCAGGAATGCCGCCGCCACTGGGCCGCCGACGGCGCCGATTACACCTACGCCCAACTCCAGCAACAAGCCGCCGCCGCCGACCCCCTCCGCACCCTTATCAATCCCGACGCCCCCCGTTTCGCCGCCCCCGGCAACATGCCCGGCAAAATCGCCGATTACGCCCGCGAAACCCACCAACCCGTCCCCCGCACCCCCGGCGAAACCATCCGCGCCGCCCTCGAATCCCTCGCCCTCCTCTACGACAAAACCCTCGCCACGCTCGAAAATCTTATCAATTATCCTGTCAACACATTACACATCGTCGGCGGCGGCGGCCAAAACACCCTTCTCAACCAATTCACCGCCGACGCCACCAACCGCGCCGTCATCGCCGGCCCCGTCGAGGCGACCGCCGTTGGCAACATCCTCCTGCAAGCTATTGCCCTGCAAGAAATCCCCAACCGCGCCGCCGCCCGCCAAATCGTCCGCGACAGTTTCCCGTTAACAACCTGCACACCCCAAAAACAAGCCGCCGCCGCTTGGTCCGCCGCCCGCAAAAGATTTCAAACCTTACCAAACCAATAAATTGAAACATAACTAAACCTCCAGATCACCACGGAGCGCACATTTTTCACGCGAGTAAAAACCTCTGTGGCCTCTTTCCCGCTCTCTGTGCTATCTGTGTAATAATATACTACCTACCAACATCATGCAAACCAAGCCATCCGCACCCGTCCTCCCGAACTATGTTTTCCAATGGAAAACCGGCGCCGATCCGAAGACCTCCGCCGCAATTAACAAGTTCTTCAACAGCACGCCCATACGCGTCCTTAAAGACCGCATTTGCGACATCGGACGCCGCATGTGGCAGCGCGAATACACCGACGGCAACGGTGGCAACATGACCATCCGCGTCGGTGACAACCTTTTTCTGACAACACAAACACTCATCTCAAAAGGGTTTATGACGCCCGACACCATTGCCCTTGTGGACGGCGAGGGACGGCAGCTTGCCGGCAAATACAAGCGCACCAGCGAATGTCTCACCCACCTTGCCATCTACCGCAACCAACCCGCCGCCCGCGCCACATGTCACGCGCATCCCGTTCATGCGACGGCCTTTGCGGTTGCGAATCTCCAGCCGCCGACCGGCATGATTCCAGAAGCCGAGGTTTTCCTCGGACAAATTGGACTCGCCCCCTACCACACTCCCGGCACCCAAGAACTTGCGCAAGCCGTTGGACAAGCTGCCGTTAACCACAACTCCATCCTCATGATCAACCACGGTGTCATTACTTGGGGGGAACACATTGAAGATGCCTATTGGAAAATGGAGAACACCGAGGCCTACTGCAAAACCATCCATATAGCCGCGACGCTTCGTGCCGGATTCAGCGCCATCACCGCGCGCCAGGTTCGCGACCTCATCGCACTCCGCAAAACCCTTGGCATGAACGACCCTCGCGAAACCCTCCCCGACGCGCGTCTCCTCGACAACACCGCCTTCCTAAAGCGTCTCCCCAAATAACCCCGCCCCCATTAAGGGACAGGCAAAAAATAGCTTGCCATCCCCCTTCCCCTCTACATCCCCATCCCCGCCATGAGACACCGCCGCATCAAAATTCCCCCCGCCGAAGGCGAGGCCGTCTATCACTGCATCTCCCGAACCGTCAACGGAGAGCGTTGCCTCGACGACCCCGCAAAAGAAGTCCTCCGCAAACAACTCTGGAAAACCGCAGAGTTCTGCGGCGTCCGCGTCCTTACTTACGCGTTGATGTCCAATCA